>JAPJMP010000197.1 GCA_026461645.1 Burkholderiales bacterium | reverse complement strand
TCTTGCTTATACTTAATATTTTACCAGAAATTAAACCGTTATATCATTTTAAAAAGAGATTTTATGCAGATGCTTCATACTATGAATTGTGAAAATTCAAAAACTGTTACTAAACTTGCAAACTTAGAATTATATTTGCCGCAAGTTGAACTGTGGCAATTATGTGTCGATCAAACTTCTATTTGGCGCCAATTTACTTTTAAAAATTTCAAACAAACAATGTTTTTTGTTAATGCTGTGGCTTATTTATGTGAAAAGCAAATGCATCATCCACAGATTAAATTAGGTTTTAATTACTGCGAAATAACTTTTATTACCCATGATATTAATGCTCTTTCTATTAATGACTTTATTTGCGCAGCAAAAATTAATCAACTAATTTTGTAACAAGCAGCAAACGTGCCATCAGCAAACTCTTGTAGTGGTGGCCGACTTAACTTACACTGACTATCAGCCTTAGGACAGCGCGTACTAAAAACACAACCAAGCGGTGGATTAATTGGTGATGGCATATCACCCTCTAACAGCGTTTTATTTTTAGTTGGCACAAGTTTAAGGTTTGGCGTTAAGATCGCCGCCAATAAAGCTGTGGTATAAGGATGTTTCGCTCCTTTATACAAATTCTCCTTACTTGATAACTCCATAACCTTACCAAGATACATCACCATTACACGATCACAAATATGCTTAATTACACTTAAATCATGAGAGATAAAAATAATGGTTAAATTAAATTTTTTTTGCAAATCTTGTAATAAATTTAAAATCTGGGCTTTAATCGAGGCATCAAGCGCACTAACTGATTCATCGCAAATTAATAATTTAGGCTCTAAAATCAAAGCTCTAGCAATGCCAATCCGTTGACACTGTCCGCCAGAAAATTCAGAAGCATACCGCTCAAGTTGATTGGCAGATAATCCAACCACCGACATCATTTGCAGCACTTTTTCCTTAACCTGCTCTTTTGAATAATGCGGATAGTTAATAATTAGTGGTTCACTAATGATCTCTAGTACTGTCATACGGGGATTTAAAGCTGCAATTGGATCTTGAAAGATATACTGAATATGCTTGTGCAATAATTTGTGCTGCATCGCTGCTGTTGCTTGCATAATATTAATTTTATCATCAAAGATTATTTCTCCAGCTGTCACTTTGTTTAAGCCAACAATGCTTCTAGCTAATGTTGATTTCCCTGAGCCTGATTCACCCACAATTCCTATTGTTTCTCCCGCATACACATCAAAACTAATATCATCCACAGCATGAACAGTAGTGGTTTTTCTAAACCAACTTTTTTTTAATTCAAAATTGACACTTAAATTTTTAACTTGTAATAGTTTTGTCATAATTATTTATACCTTATTTTTAGAATATAAAACACATTTTACGCTATTATTTTGTGTGATTTTATGTTCTAAAATTATATTTTGTTTACACTCATCTTTAACATGAGCACACCGTTCCTGAAAAACACAGCCACGCGGTAGATTTAATAAATTTGGTGGCTCACCTGGAATAGTTACCAACCTTTCTAATTTGTCTTCTAAACCTAAAGTTGATTTTAATAAAGCATTAGTATATGGATGTAAAGAATTTTCAAAAATCGAGTTTACCGTTCCTGACTCCATAATTTGCCCGGCATACATTACATTGACACGATCACATATATTAGCCACAACGCCCATATCATGTGTTATCATAATTACTGACATATTGAATTCTTTTTTCAGATTCGCAATTATATCTAAAATTTGCGCCTGAATTGTTACATCTAGCGCTGTGGTTGGTTCATCGGCAATTAATAATTCTGGTTCACATAATAGCGCCATTGCAATCATCACCCTTTGCCGCATTCCGCCCGAAAATTCGTGGGGATAGAGTTTAATTCTTTTCTTGGCCTCAGGAATTTTAACAAAATCTAACATTTCAATTGATTTTTTAAGCGCTTGAGCTTTAGTATAGTTTTTATGTAAAATTAAAACCTCACACATCTGCATTTGAATGGTTAAATACGGATTTAGTGAAGTCATTGGATCCTGAAATACTATTGCCAATTTATTGCCACGAATTTTATTAAATTCTTTAGTTCTTAATCCAATTAATTCTTGATTTAAAAATTTTACTGATCCAGTTATGCTTGCATTTGCTGCCAACAATCCCATAATAGCTAGCACTGTTTGGCTTTTGCCTGAACCAGATTCGCCGACTATCCCTAATATTTCCCCCCTAGCCACATTAAATGAAATGTTATCAACAGCAGGTAAAGACTTATTATTAACATTAAAATTAACGGCTAAATTATTTACCTCTAAAATATTCATATGGCTTCAATCTTTTAAAATTATCTAGGATCCAAAGCATCTCTTAGACCATTGGCAACAAAAGCAAAGGATAACAAAGTTAACACCATTAATAGTGCTGGAAAAAATAGCAACCACCATGATGACATATTTTGTACACCATCATTGATTAATAGTCCCCATGAAGTCATAGGCTCCATTACGCCTAAACCAAAAAAACTCAAAACTGCTGAAAGGACAATCATATTAGGTACGACTAAAGCAGCATAAATAATAACAACACCGATTAAATTTGGAATAATATGCTTGCTAATAATGCGCCAATTACTTGCACCTATAAGTTTGGCTGCTTCAACAAATTCCTTTTGCCGTAAACTAAGTGTTTGACCACGTACAACCCTTGACATATCAAGCCAAGAAATTGCTGCAATGGCAACAAATGAAATAATAATACTTTGACCAAATAAGGTTAATAACAAGATACTAAAAAATAAAAATGGTAAGCCATACAATATATCAACAATCCGCATCATTATACTATCAACGTATCCACCCATAAAGCCCGCAATAGAACCGTAAATAACGCCTATTCCTAGCACTACTATTGTCGCCGCTGTTGCTATTTCAAAAGTAACTCTGCCACCAATAAAACAGCGGACAAATAAATCACGCCCCAGGCCATCACTACCAAACCAATATTGTGCCCCTGGTGCTACTAATGAATCAGAAAAGTTGGGTACACTATAAACATAATGACTAAAGAATGGCACAAAAATACACATTAAAGTTACGCTTAAAATAAAGATTAAACTTAGCATTGCTAATTTATTACGTCTAAATCTTTTAAATGCCGCCAGCCAAAAGCCATAGCTTTTAGGCTGATTTAATGTATTTAAGGTATTTTTATGAAAAAACATAACTATTCTCTATTGTAATAAATTTATTGTCTAATTTTAGGATCAAGAAAAAAATAAATAACATCAACTAACATATTAAACATAATAGTTAAAAAACTACTAAAAATAGTTATGCCTAATACTAAATTATAATCACGATTCATAGCGGCGTTGGTAGTTAAAACACCAAGCCCGGGTAAAGCAAAAACTTGCTCCGTAACAATAGCACCGACTAATACTCCAGCAAACATGGTGCCTAACAACGCCACTACTGGAATTAAAGTTGGTCTAATGGCATGGCGGAATATTATTATTGGCGTTGACAAACCTTTAGCTTTAGCGGTCTTAATAAAATTAGAATTAAGTACATCAATAATACTGCCGCGCGTTACTACTGCGACAGTTGGTACATAGGCAAGTACTAATGCTGTAATTGGTAAAAATAAGTTTCTCACTCCACCATCACCCCAGCCACTAGCTGGAAGCAAATTTAAATTTACGGCAAAAATTAAGACTAATAATGGCCCAGTAACAATTGTTGGAATGGCGCTAAACACAATATTAAAAATCACAATTACTTTATCAAGCCAGGTATTCCGGTAGACTCCTGCATAACAACCCAAAACAATTCCCAATGGTACAGTAATAAACATTGAATATGCAGCTAAACGTAAGGTTACCCAAAATCCACCCATATAATCAGGGAAAAGTAGCGAATTAATTGATTGACCAATAAATTTATAGGATTGACCTAAATTACCATGCAACAAATCACGCAAATATAATAAAAATTGTTGCCATAGTGGTAAATCGAGGTTATAAGTATGCAGTAATTGTTTCATTACTTCAGGGGATAGAGCTTTTTCTCCTTGAAAAGGATTACCTGGAACAGCTCTGACTAATAAAAAAACTATTAATACAATGGTGAACAAAGTTGGAATTGCAATTAGCAATCGTTTTATAATAAATTTTATCATACCATTACTTTATCTAAATTTAACTAATAATATTTTATTATAGCAAACTCATATTGCATGAATATAAATTTTTCAAATTAAAGCGCTTGTAATTCAAAATGCTAATCGTATAGTCTAGTCTAAGT
>JAPJMP010000196.1 GCA_026461645.1 Burkholderiales bacterium | reverse complement strand
ATTATATAGTTTTACTGGTAATAATGATGGATATTTTCCTGTTTCCGATTTAATATTTGCAAGCGATGGAAATTTATATGGAACAACAATGCTAGGTGGAAATCTTAATTGTAATAGCGGGCTTGGATGTGGTACAGTTTTTAAAATTACTCCACAAGGACTTGAAACAGTTGTGTACAATTTTCAGGGTAACTCAGATGGTTCTGTTCCAATGTCTGGAGTAATACTGGCTAAAGATGGAAATTTATATGGAACAACTGAATTTGGCGGCACAGCAAATTGTGGTACAGTATATAAAATCAATACTCATAGTAATGGCGTAGAAAATGTTTTATATAGTTTTAATGGCACCAGTAATGGAAACAGCCCTTATTCTAAATTGATACAAGGATATGATGGCAGCTTATATGGTACTACCGAGTATGGTGGAGTTGCTAATTCTGGACTTATTTTTCAAGTTACATTAAATGGAGTTGAGAAAAACTTATATAAATTTCAAACCACTAATGATGGAAATTCACCATATATGGGTTTAGCTCAAGATGATTCTGGTAACTTGTATGGTACTACCGAATTTGGTGGAATGGATAATAATGGAACTATATTTAAATTAAGTTTAGCTAAAAAATAATCAAGTTTTACAAAAAGGCCAACACTAATATAATTGATGTTGGCTTTTTCTAATCATTAAGCAATAAACTAATTGACTCTTCGTTATTGATACGTCTAATTGATTCAGCAAATAAAGCAGAAATAGTTGTCACTCTAATTTTAGGACATTGTTTACTAGCCGCAGATAGAGGTATTGTGTCGGTAATTACAACTTCATCTAAAATTGAATCATTAATTCTTTTATATGCATTGTCAGAAAACACAGCATGCGTAGCATAAGCATAAACTTTGTCAGCCCCTTTATTTTTAAGTGCTTCAGCAGCTTTACACAAGGTGTTAGCGGTATCAATCATATCATCAACAATAATGCAGGTTTTACCTTCAACATCGCCAATTATATTCATAACTTCAGCTACATTAGCCTTAGGTCTTCTTTTATCAATTATTGCCATATCAACATTTAGTGATTTAGCAAATGCTCGAGCTCTAGCCACACCACCAGTATCAGGTGATACAATAATTAATTTTTCATAATTCTTTTTTTTAATATCTTTTAGTAGTACTGGAGAGGCATAAATATTATCAACAGGAATATCAAAAAACCCTTGAATTTGATCAGCGTGTAAATCAACTGTTAATAGTCGATTAATGCCGGCAGAAGCTAACATATTTGCTACCAATTTAGCAGAAATAGGAACTCTCACAGATCTAGGTCTGCGATCTTGACGGGCATAACCAAAATAAGGAATAGCAGCAGTAATCCGTCCAGCTGATGCTCTTTTTAGTGCATCAGTTAAAACTAAAATTTCCATTAAATTATCATTGGTTGGAAAACATGTGGGCTGTAAAATAAATACATCAGCACCACGCACATTTTCTAGAAGAGAAACAGAGACCTCACCATCGGAAAATTTAGAAACTTCAGCTTTACCTAGTTGAATATCCAGACAATTAGTTACTTCTTTTGCAAACTCAGGGTTAGCATTTCCAGTGAAAATCATTAGATTTTTACGAACTTGCACAATGTAAGCCTTATTAATCAATAGTTCGTTCTATATGGCAGGGGAAGTAGGGATCGAACCTACGAATGTCGGAATCAAAATCCGATGCCTTACCACTTGGCGACTCCCCTATACATTTTTGTCATCTAAAAGCGGCGATGCTTTTATGCTATTTACAAAGTATACATTATACATTTTTTTTAATTTGTTTGCAACATTATTTGCAATATTTTTATCAGTGAATGACAAATAAAATACGCTTCCAGAGCCTGTCATTACTGGGTTTCCATGTAAAATGATTGTATCAATTAAATTGTTTAATTCTGGATATAATTTTAAGGCAATTGGTTGCAAATCATTAACCGGATTGTTTAAAAGTTCCAAATAATTATAGGACTTGATTGCCTCTGCGTTAAATTTATAATGTTTAAAAATTTGGCTAGTTGAAATATTGCAATCTGGTTTGATTAAAATATAGTATTTATCTTCAATGTCAATCGCTTGAAAAACATCTCCAATGCCTGTAGCAAAAGCATTTCTGCCATATAAAAAGAATGGTACATCCGCACCAAGTTTTATACCAATTTGATGCAGTGTAGAATAATCTAGGTTTAGATTCCATAAATGATTTAAAGCAATTAGTACAGTAGCAGCATTTGAGCTTCCACCGCCTAATCCTGCTCCTGATGGAATTACTTTATTTACTTTTATATTTGCCCCAAACTCACAAGCAGTAAATTCTTGTAGATATCGAGCAGCCTTATAAGCTAAATCAGTGCTGTAGTGCCAAGCTTGATTATGTGAAATTAATGAAATTTTTTTATTAGATACAATTTGAATATCAATTTTATCAAATAAATTTATTAAACAAAATACGGTATTTAATAGATGATAGCCATCATCCCTAATTCCAACAACCTTAAGCCCTAAATTTAATTTAGCTGGCGACAGATAGCTAATAAATTTACTTCTATCCTGCATTTTATTTCATTAAATCAATTAATGCATCAAATGATTGAGTAAATAATTTTAAGCCATCTTGTTGTAATGAATCACCAAGTTGTTCTAAATTAGTAATTAAATTAACTTTTTCGATATCACTTTTAGCAGAGTCAATGTTGGTGTTTAATGATTTACGTGCTTTTCCATGGTCAATAAATGCATTTAAGGTGTTATCAGGAACAGTGTTAATTGTTTCAGCACCAATTACTTCCTCAATATACAAGACATCAGAATAGTTGTTGTTTTTAGTTCCAGTGCTGGCAAATAATAAAAATTGTGGCATAAATCCAATTTGATTTAAATGCGAAAAGTTGTCACTATAAAAAAGATTATTGTAATGTTGATAGGCAAGTTTACATAAATTAATAGCTGTTTTACCTTGTAGTTGTTGCGGTAATTTGCTATCTATTGCTGAATCAATGCGTGATAAAAAGAAACTTGCTACAGCTTTAATTTTTTTATTGGTTTTGTAACGATTATAATATTGTTGAATTCCACGGATATAAGCATTCCAACAATCAGTAAGTTGTTTTAAAGAAAACAGTAAAGTAATATTAACATTTATTCCAAAAGCCGTTAACTCCTCAAACGCTTCAATTCCAGCAGCGGTTGCTGGAATCTTAATCATTAAATTTGGTCGATTTATTTCAAGCCATAGCCTTTTGGCATTTGTAATGGTTTCATTTTTATTGTTTGCAAGATATGGTGACACCTCAAAACTTACATAGCCATTTTTTTGTGCAGAACTATTATATACATCAATAAATTGATCGCAGGCTCTTTGAATATCAGGAATGACTAATTGTTCATACCTTTGCTCCAGGTTGGTTATGCTAGACTTAAGTGCAGATAATTTATTAATATAGTATTCTTCATTAGCAATAGCTTTATGGAAAATTGTAGGGTTTGATGTTACGCCAGTAACACCAATATTAATCAATTCTTGTAATTTACCTGATACGATTAAATTGTTAGAAATATTATCCAGCCAAATAGATTGCCCTAAATTATTAACATCTAATAAACTGTTATTCATGTGTTTTTACAACCTTTAATAAAATAATTTGGTTTTTATTGTAGCATATATATGGTATACTTATGAAATTAAAAGTATAAAATTTATAATTTAATAATTAGTTTTAAAGGTAATTATAAGTGAGTAAACAATTAGATGCAATACAAATAAAAGAATGGCTTGACTCAATTGATAGCGTCATTGACTCTGATTCTTTTGATGCAGCAGAAGAGTTATTAATTAGAACTGCACAACGACTTAAAGAACGTGGTGGTAAAAATATTATTAGTGGCTCTACTACTACTGAGTATGTTAATACAATTTCAGTTGAAAATCAGCCATGTTATCCAGGTGATATTGATATTGAAAAAAGATTAGCAGTTTATATTAGATGGAATGCCTTAGCAATTGTAGCTAAAGCGAATAAGGATAGCAGCGAATTAGGTGGTCATATTTCTTCTTTTGCCTCCTCTGCTAGTTTATATGAGGTTGGATTTAATCATTTTTGGCGTGCGCCAAATAGTGATTTATACGGAGATATGATATTTATTCAAGGGCACTCTTCGCCTGGTATATATGCCCGAAGTTTTATTGAAGGTCGACTTACAGAAGAACAGTTATTAAATTTTAGACAAGAAGCTAATAATAAAGGAATCTCATCATATCCTCACCCATGGTTAATGCCTAATTACTGGCAATTTCCAACTGTATCAATGGGGCTTGGGCCTTTAATGGCAATTTTTCAAGCGCGCTACATGAAATATTTAGGCGATAGAATATTAATTAATAACGATGGCAGAAAAGTTTGGTGCTTTGTTGGTGATGGCGAAACTTCTGAACCTGAAACATTAGGAAATATTCATATTGCTTCACGTGAAAAATTAGATAATTTAATTTTTGTAATTAATTGTAACTTACAACGTTTGGATGGTCCAGTAAATGGCAATGGTAAAATTATTCAAGAATTGGAAGGTATTTTTACTGGTGCCGGATGGAAAGTTATAAAATGTATTTGGGGTAAAGGCTGGGATCAATTATTAGCGCGTGATCATAATAATAAACTTAAAGAAATTATGATGAATACCTTAGATGGAGAATATCAAGCATATAGATCAAAGGATGGTAAATATATCCGCGAAAAATTTTTTGGTAAAAGTCCAGAAACGCTAGAAATGGTTAAGGATTTAACCGATGATGATATTTGGCGTTTAACCAGAGGTGGGCATGACTTAGAAAAGATTTATGCAGGTTATAAAGAAGCAGTGACCAATAGTGAGGGTAAGCCGGTAATAATTTTAGCTAAAACCATTAAAGGTTTTGGCATGGGTAATGAAGGTGAATCACAAAATATTGCGCATAATACTAAAAAATTATCAATTGAATCACTGAAAAAGATTCGTGATAAATTTAACATTCCAGTAAATGATAAAGACATTGAGAATATTCCGTTTATTGTTCCACAAAAAGACAGTATTGAATATAGATATTTACATAATCAAAGAGAAAAACTAGGGGGGTATTTACCTACTCGTGAACCGATGCATATTAAATTGCCGATACTACCTTTAAAATCATTTGAGGCTTTATTGAAGAGTTCAGATGATAAAAAACTTTCTACTACTATGGGTTTTGTTAGAATTTTAAATATTCTTGCTAAAGATATGCAGTTAGGAAAATATATTATTCCTATAGTTCCTGATGAATCAAGAACTTTTGGAATGGAAGGCATGTTTCGTCAATTTGGAATATGGTCGCATGTTGGTCAATTATATACTCCTGAAGATTCATCGCAATTAATGTTTTATAAAGAAGATATTAAAGGACAAATCTTTCAAGAAGGAATTAATGAGCCAGGTGCGATGTCAACATGGATTGCAGCAGCCACAAGTTATGCCAACCATGGTCTAGCAACTATACCATTTTATATTTACTATTCAATGTTTGGTTTTCAAAGAATAGGTGATTTGGCTTGGGCTGCTGGTGATATGAGAGCTCGTGGATTTTTAATTGGTGGTACAGCAGGTAGAACAACCTTAAGTGGTGAGGGATTACAACATGAAGATGGGCATAGCCATATTCAAGCTAGTTTAATTCCTAATTGTAAAAGTTATGATCCTACATTTAATTATGAGCTTGTAGTGATAGTTCAGCATGGAATGCAAGAAATGTATGTAGAAAATAAAGATTATTTTTATTACATTACTGTTATGAATGAAAATTACACGCATCCTGAAATGCCAGCCGGTGCTGAACAGGGAATAATTAATGGGGCATATTTATTTAAAACAATTAAAGCAAAATCAAAACTTAGTGTTAATTTAATGGGTAGTGGCACAATTTTCCGAGAATCAATAGTAGCTGCAGAAATTTTAGCTAAGGAATATAATATTACGGTAAATTTAATTGCAACACCATCATTTAATGAACTTTATCGCAATGGCGTTGCTGCTCTAAGATATAATATGTTACATCCTAGTGCTAAAGCGAAGAAACCATATTTAACTGAGTTACTTGAAACGCATAACGCTAATTTATCAGTAGCAACTACTGATTATATTCGCGACTATCCGAATAAAGTAAGAGAGTTTGTTCCCGGAAAATATGTAGTACTCGGTACTGATGGTTTTGGTCGTTCTGATTATAGAGCAGCTTTACGTAAGTTTTTTGAAGTTGATAGTAGTACAATAGTTGTTGCCACCTTAGCTGGATTAGCTCAACAAAAGTTAATAGAAACAAAAGTTGTAACAGCAGCACTTAAAAAATTTAATATTGATATTGATAAAATTAATCCATGGGAAGCATAAAATATAATTCCTGATTTATAGAGGATGAGTTTAGATGGCAGAATTAATTGAAATTAGGGTACCTGATATTGGCGATAGTAAAGATGTCAATGTCGCTGAAATATATGTAAAGTTAGGTGATAAAGTAGCAATTGATGATAATTTAATCATGCTTGAAACTGATAAGGCTAGTATGGATGTGCCAAGCACATATGCTGGAGAAGTTTCTGAAATTAAGGTTCAAGTTGGTTCAAAAATAAACCAAGGTGATTTGATTATAATTCTTAAAGCTGAGTCAAGCGCTGCAACTGTAAACACTAAACCTCAGGAACAACAACAAGTTTCGCCGCCAAAGGTTGAGGAACAAACTAAAAAGGATAATTTACCACAAGTATTGGATAAACCAATAACGGCCCCTAATCCAGTAGTAAATTCTCCTACGCAAGAGTATAATTTTAAAAATGTAATTGCTTCTCCTTCAATTAGAAAACTAGCCCGCGAATTAGGTGCTAATTTAAATTTAATTAAAGGTAGTGGAACAAAGGGTAGAATCACTGAGAGTGATGTTAAACTCTGGGTCAAAGACCAATTGTCGAGTAATAATAGTAGCAATAAGTTTAGTAATACAAATTTAAACCTACTTCCTTGGCCAAGTGTTGATTTTGCTAAATATGGTCCAATTGAAGTTAAGGAATTATCAAAAATTAAAAAAATATCTGGTGCAAATTTATGGCGCAACTGGGTAATGATTCCGCATGTAACTCAATTTGACGAAGCAGATATTACTGAGTTAGAAGAATTCAGAAAAAAAATTAATGAAGAGTACAAAAAAAGTGAAGTTAAAGTTTCTCCGCTTGCTTTTATAATAAAAGCATCAATTGTAGCTTTAAAACGATTTCCTGAGTTTAATTCTTCAATTGAAAACGACAGTATTATTTATAAGCAATATTATAATATTGGTTTTGCTGCTGACACACCCAATGGGTTAGTTGTTCCAGTGCTTAAAAATGCTGATACTAAAGGGGTAATTGATATTGCAATTGAAACAGCAAATTTAGCTAAATTAGCGCGTGAAGGTAAATTGAAGGCTGCTGATATGCAAGGTGGAAGTTTTACCATATCAAGTTTAGGTGGAATTGGTGGTACAGCCTTTACGCCTATAATTAATGCTCCTGAAGTGGCGATTTTAGGTTTATCTAAATCAGCAATTAAACCTGTTTGGAATGGAAATGAATTCAAACCTAGATTAATTCTTCCACTATCTTTATCGTATGATCATAGAGTTATTGATGGTGCATTAGCTGCTAAATTTACTGCTTACTTAAGTTTATTAATTAGTGATATTAGGCGTTTAGGTTTATAACTAATGTTTTAGGTTAAAAGCTTATGATTACAAATAATTATAATCTTGAAATTATAGGACATAGAGGTTGTCGTGCTTATCTTCCAGAAAACTCTATTCCAGCGGTTGAACATGCAATATTAGCAGGAGTTGATTATGTTGATATTGATGTTAATTTAACTCAAGATCATGTATTAATCGCATATCATGATAATATAATTAATCCGGATATTATATGT
>JAPJMP010000195.1 GCA_026461645.1 Burkholderiales bacterium | reverse complement strand
CGGCAAATTAGAAAATAATGTCAACAAAATTTATAGTATAATTTAAACTACTTAGATAATATTATACTAAATTTCACAAATAGGATTAATAAAAATGAAAAATTTCAGGTTTGTTGTGGTTTTTCTTGTGTTTCTTGGCGCAATGATCTGTTATTTAGATAGAGCAGCACTAAGTTATGCTATTACACCGCTGAGCCATGAATTTCATTTAAATAATACTCAATTTGGGTTATTGCTTTCCTGTTTCGGTGTTGGTTATATAGTAACGAATGTAGTGGGTGGTTATATTGCGGATAGAATTGGCCCAAAGCTGGTCTGGGGTGGTGCAGCTATTTTGTGGTCAATAGCAACAATCATGTTTGGCTTTGCCATGGGGTTTATGTCCTTAATTGTGCTGCGTATTTTATTAGGGTTAGCTGAAGGTCCAGTATTTCCATCATTATCAAGAACCATTAGTGATTGGTTGCCCTTTAAAGAAAAAGCGCAAGCATTATCCTTTGGTTTATTGGCTATACCAATATCAGCAGTGATTGGTGCGCCAATTTCAACTTATTTAATTGTTACTTATGGATGGCGTTATTTGTTCTATATTTTGGGTACAGTTGGTATTATTTGGTCAATTATTTGGTTAATAATTTATACCAATAAACCTAAACAGCATAAATTTATTTTGCCTGAGGAATTACAATATATAGAAAATGGCAGACTAGAAACAAAGCTTAATAGCACTGGTGACAAGCAAGCGTATTTTTATCAAATGTTTACCAATAGAACCTTTTTAGTTACTTGTTATGCTTATTTTTGTAACGGGTATATGAAATTTTTTATCATTACTTGGCTACCAGGTTATATAATTCAAACCTATAATATAAAACTTGAAGATTTAGGAATATGGTTGGTTATTCCATGGCTGCTGGCTGCATTTTCGCTGGTAACTAATGGTTATCTTGCTGATAAAATATGGCAAAAAACGCATTCATTTAGAAAGTCTAGAAGTATTATTATTTTGCTAAGTTTAATCACTACAGCATTATTTCTAGTACCATTACTAAGTGTTACAACCATTGGAATGGCTATGATATTTATTAGCATTGCAACAGCATTAACGTATATGGCAGATAGTTGTATTTATGCCGTTACATCAGATTTAAATTCGCATCGAGCAGGAATAAATTTAGCCATAATGAATTCATTCTTTGGTTTATCTGGAATTATTGCACCAATTGTCACCGGATATTTATCCTCACAGTCACATAATTTTAAAACTGCCATTTTAATTGTGGTTTTATTAAATTTGTCGGCAGGAATATTGGTAATCTTCTTTCATAAACCTGATCGCGATATTAAGCAAAAAAAGAATGAAATTGATTTATATTATAATGCATGATAGAGTTATTGATGAAATAGATCTTAAGGTTAATAAATAGCAATTATCAAAGAATGAAAAAATTATGCAAATAGCAACCTGGAATGTTAATTCGCTTAAAGTTAGATTGCCTCAAGTGTTAGAGTGGTTACAAACCAATAATTGTGATATTTTAGCGCTACAAGAGTTAAAACAAGATAATTGCGATTTTCCGCAAACAGCATTTGAGAATATTGGTTATTATTGTGCTTTTAATGGTCAAAAGACTTATAACGGAGTTGCAATAATATCTAAATACCCACTTACTGATATTATTTATGATATACCTAATTTTGCAGACCCACAAAAAAGAGTCATAACAGCCACAGCAAACAAATTAAGGATTATCTGTGCTTATGTTGTTAATGGTGAAAATTTACTTAGTGATAAATATCAATATAAGTTAACTTGGTTGAGTGCTTTAACCAACTATCTTAAACATTCTTTAACTGAAAATGAGCATATGGTTGTATTGGGCGATTTTAATATTGCACCAGAGGATATTGATGTTCATAATCCTGAACTTTGGCATGAACAAGTTTTATGTTCACAGCAAGAACGAATGGCGTGGCAGGAAATTATTAATCTTGGTTTATATGATAGCTTTAGAATATTTAATACTCAATCTAAACAATTTACCTGGTGGGATTATCGTGGCTTTGCGTTTAAAAGACAAATGGGGCTTAGAATTGATCATATTTTGATTAACAAAAAATTATATGCATTAGCAACAAATTGTAGAGTTGATGTTAATCCACGCAAAAATGAAAGACCATCTGATCATGCGCCATTAATTCTAGAGTTAAATTGGAGCTAATATTTTTTATACTTTAGTTAGATAATCTAAATTTATGATATAATTTTTCAGTGTTTTGGCTAAATTTATTTATACTAAGATTTTAAAGTTTAATCTTAATATAAATACCGTAGAATTTATTGCATGAGCATAAATTACTATTAATGCTCTGTAAGTAGTTTAATTTTTTATTTTTTGGATGCAAATGACTAAGTATATCTTTATAACTGGTGGCGTAGTATCATCTCTGGGCAAGGGCATAGCAGCAGCTTCTGTTGCCGCAATACTCGAATCTCGTGGTTTAAAAATTACAATGTTAAAACTTGATCCGTATATTAATGTCGACCCCGGAACAATGAGTCCATTTCAACATGGTGAAGTATTTGTTACTGAAGATGGTGCTGAAACAGATTTGGATCTTGGTCATTATGAGAGATTTATTAATACTAAACTGCATAAAAAGAATAATTTTACTACTGGTCAGATATATGAAACTGTGATTAAAAAAGAACGAAGAGGTGGGTATCTAGGAAATACGGTTCAAGTTATTCCTCATATAACTGATGAAATTAAAACTAAGATTGTTGCTGCCTCAGTTGATTTCGATGTGTCTTTAGTAGAAATTGGTGGTACAGTTGGCGATATTGAGTCATTACCTTTTTTAGAAGCTATTCGGCAACTACGGCAAGAGTTAGGGCGCAAAAATACATTGTATATTCATTTAACTTTGGTGCCTTATTTATCTGGTAGCGGTGAAATTAAAACCAAACCAACGCAACATTCAGTTAAGGAGCTGCGTGAAATTGGAATTCAAGCAGACATAGTTTTATGCCGAATGGATCGGCCATTACCTACAGCGGAGCAACAAAAGATTGCACTATTTTGTAATGTTGAACAGCGCGCAGTAATTGCTTGCTACGATATGCCAAGTATTTATCAAGTTCCAAGACTACTACATGAGCAACAAATAGATGAAATAATTTGTGAGCAACTACAAATTAATGCGGCACCAGTTAATTTAACTATTTGGAATAATATAGTTACTAATTTACAACACCCTGAACATGAGGTTAACATTGCTTTTGTAGGTAAATACGTTGACTTAACTGAATCATACAAATCTCTTAGTGAAGCAATAATTCATGCTGGCATTCATACTAAAACTAAGGTTAATATTCATTATATTGATGCTGAAGATATTGAAAATAATTTGGGCGGAGAATTATTTAAATTAGATGCGATATTAGTGCCAGGTGGTTTTGGTAAACGTGGAGTAGAGGGTAAAATTAAAGCAGTGCAAATTGCTCGAGAACAGCTAATTCCTTATTTAGGAATTTGTTTAGGAATGCAAATTGCGGTAGTTGAGTTTGCCCGTAATGTTGCAGATTTGAAAGATGCTAATTCAACCGAATTTAATCAAGAAACTAAATATCCAGTTGTGGCAATGATAGAAGAATGGGAAGATAATAGCGGTACAATTGAGAAAAGGGGTTTAAACTCTGATATGGGTGGAACTATGCGTTTGGGTGCGCAAGAATGCCAATTAGTGCCAAAATCTTTAATTGCTCAGATATACAATAGCGAATTCATTTTTGAGCGCCATCGTCATCGTTATGAAATTAATAATGAATTATTGAATAAATTAACCACTAAAGGTTTAATTGTTAGTGGTCATTCGGTGGGACGTGAAAAATTAGTTGAAGTAATTGAATTAAATAATCATCCATGGTTTATCGGTTGTCAATTCCATCCAGAATTTACTTCAACTCCAAGGTCCGGACATCCATTATTTATTTCTTTTATTCAAGCGGCATTAAAACAGCACCAGAAGAATAGTAAATAATATCAAAATAATACTTTAAAGGATTATTAGGTTTGAAAACAACATGGAAATTATTTGATAATGAGATTGGCTTAAAGCAGCCATTTTTTTTAATAGCTGGACCGTGTGTCATAGAATCTGAACAAATGGCTATTGATACAGCAGGTTATTTAAAAGAGATTACGCAAAAATTAGGAATAACTTTTATATATAAATCAAGTTATGACAAAGCTAATCGTAGTTCAGATACCACATTTAGAGGGCTTGGTATTGATCAAGGTTTACGTATTTTAAGTCAAGTTAAAAAGCAATTACAATTAAGAATTCTAACTGATGTGCATGAAATCGCAGAAATTGATCGAGTTGCTGAAGTAGCTGATATACTACAAACACCTGCGTTTTTATGTCGCCAAACTGATTTCATAAAAGCCGTAGCAGCAACTGGTAAGGTGGTTAACATAAAAAAGGGTCAATTTTTAGCACCGCTTGATATGAAAAACGTTACAAGTAAAGCCCTAAATGTTCCAGGGCATGGATTAATAATGGCATGCGAAAGGGGAGTATCTTTTGGCTATAATAATTTAATTTCAGATATGCGTAGTTTAGTTTTAATGCGTCAAACTGATTGTCCGGTAGTTTTTGATGCCACTCACTCAGTACAGTTACCAGGAGGTTTGGGTAACAGTTCTGGTGGTCAAAGAGAGTTTGTTTCAACTTTAGCACGCGCAGCAGTTGCAGTCGGTATTAGTGGTCTATTTATTGAAACTCATCCAAAACCTGATGAAGCCAAATCTGATGGGCCAAATTCATTTCCAATGTACGAAATTGAGAAATTTCTAGAAGAATTACTTGCCATAGATAAAATTGTTAAACAATTTTAAGCGATAATAAAACAAGGAGAAAATTATGACCAAAATTAAAAATATTATAGCACGTGAAGTTCTTGATTCAAGAGGAATACCGACGGTTGAAGCTGAAGTTATTTTAGAGTGTGGTATTCATGGTCGAGCAATTGTTCCATCTGGTGCATCTACTGGAACTAGAGAAGCTTTAGAATTAAGAGATGGTGATAAAAAAAGATATAATGGCAAAGGTGTTTTAAAAGCAGTTAATAATATCAATAAGATAATTAATAAAGCTTTAATAGGCATGGATGGATTTGATCAAACTTTAATTGATCAAACAATGATTAATTTAGATGGAACCAAAAACAAAGCAAAATTAGGTGCCAATACAATTTTAGCAGTATCAGTTGCTGTTGCCCAGGCAGTTAGTAATGCACTTGGTCTTCCTCTATATAGATATTTTGGTGGTATTGGCCAAAAAACTCTTCCTGTACCTTTAATGAACGTTATTAATGGAGGAGCACATGCTAATAATAATTTAGATATTCAAGAATTTATGATTTTACCTGTTGGAGCGCCAACTTTTCGTGAAGCATTGCGCTATGGGGCTGAAGTTTTTCAAGCATTGAAATTAATTTGTAAACAAAAAGGATTTTCAACAACAGTTGGTGATGAAGGTGGATTTGCGCCTAATTTAAAATCAAATGAAGATGCCTTAAACCTTATTTTAGAAGCAATAAAGGCCGCAGGTTATGTTGCAGGTAAGGATATTATGTTAGGACTCGATTGTGCTGCTTCTGAGTTTTATAAAGATAATAAATATCATTTAACTGCTGAGAATTTACATTTAACCTCTAAACAGTTTGCTGATTACTTAACCAACTTAGTAAATAAATATCCAATTATTTCTATTGAAGATGGTATGGCAGAGCAAGATTCCGCAGGTTGGATTTATTTAACTGAAAAATTAGGCAAAAAAATTCAATTAGTTGGTGATGATAATTTTGTAACAAATACTACTTTATTACAAGCTGGAATAGAAAATAATATTGCTAATTCACTTTTAGTTAAAATTAATCAAATTGGAACTTTAACTGAAACAATTGCTGCAGTAGAAATGGCAAAAACAGCGAATTATACTACGGTAATGTCGCATCGCTCAGGCGAGACTGAAAATTCAATTATTGCCGATTTAGCCGTTGGTTTAAATTGTGGTCAAATTAAAACCGGGTCTTTATCTAGAACTGATAGAATTTGTAAATATAATCAATTACTTAGAATAGAAGAAGAACTAGGTGGTGCTAGTAGTTATGCTGGCATCAAAGCCTTTTACAATTTAGCTAAAATTAACTTAAGGCCTGTGGCTAAAACGATGAAAGTTAATAATAAGAAAAATTAAGTTTACTTGCTGTTATTAATTATTAGACCTAAGCCTAAATTTTAAATTAATAATCATAAATATTATGCTTGTTTTATTATAATTAAATCTAGTATAAATTTTGCGATGGCTAGTTGTGTAATACATAATAGCCAGCAAATATTCAAATTTACATAATTTGTATTAGACTATTTATGCTTATGGAATGATTAGATTACTGTGAGGGTAAAGCATGGATAAATATAATAAATTAATAAAAGAATACGGTATTTATCACACCAAATTAATTACAAAAATTACTCATATAATTGGAATACCATTAAT
>JAPJMP010000194.1 GCA_026461645.1 Burkholderiales bacterium | reverse complement strand
TTTAACTGTATTTTAATAATTATTATAATGGATTGTTATGCGAGGCGTTACTAAAGTTTTAATCTTATTGCTTTTATTTAATTTTACCAATGCTGATAATAATACTGGGCTGGTTGGTGGTGGCGATAATTCTGGATTAGGTGATAATAACAGTTTAAGTAATAATGATTTATCTGGATTGGATGGAGGAAATAATATTAATGGTACTACAAATAATTCTTTGACAAATAACAATAAACCAAATCTAATTGTACCAATTAATGGTGATAATGGCAATAGTAATAATAATTCCGACAACTTAAATCTGAATAATAAAATTGATAGACAGTTTAATTTCAGTGGGATAAGTTCGCAAACAGATAATCAATTACGTAAAAGTACTTATAGCGGTTTAAATAATAAATTTTATAAATATAATGGTATCGATGGATATGAAGGCTCAAACAACAATTATGTCCCTAGCGTTTTTGGTAATAGTTATGTATTAAATCCATTATCTTTTCAAGATCAGTTTCAAAAAAATGTGCAAATTCGAAGTGGCATTTTTTTACCAATGATTGGTTATAATTTATTTACCACTCCAACAGATTTTACGCCAGTTAAAAATATTCCAGTAGATGCTAATTATACGCTTGGTCCTGGTGATGAAATTAATATTCAGGCATGGGGGTCAATTAATATAGACTATACTGTAACCATAGATACAAATGGAACAATATTTATTCCTCATATTGGCAATATTGTTATTAATGGGGTTAAAGCATCTGATTTAAATGATTACCTAGACCATGAATTGAGTAAACTTTATCGTAATTTTAAATTATTTGCCAATGTGGGGCAAATTAGATCAATTGGTATTATAGTTGCGGGCTATGCTGCAAAGCCTGGAACATATCAGTTAAGTGCACTATCTGATATTAGCAATGCTGTATTTGCAGTTGGCGGTCCGTCTTTATATGGTTCATTAAGAAATATTCAAATTAAACGCAATGGCAAAGTAATTACAGATTTTGATATATATCCAGTTATTTTAAATGGTGATAACTCTAATGATGTTAGGCTTTTACCAGGAGATATTATTTATTTTGCACCTAAAGGTAATCAAGTTGCTATTTATGATGGGGTTAAGATCCCAGGTATATACGAAGTAAAAAATGATGAAACAGTTAATGATATTATTAAATTTGCTGGAGGGTTAACTTATAATAATACACAAACAAAAACTATTATAGAGCAAATAAATCAAGAACATACAATTGAGGTACATAGTTACCCATTTGCGCAATCTTTAAATCAAGTTATTAATAATGGAGATATAATTCATTTTTTTACCGCTAATAATGTTTATGAAAGCAGTATTGTTTTAATTGGTAACGTTGCTTATCCGTCACGCTATCATTATGAATCTGGAATGAGAATTAGTGATATTATCCCAAATAAGAAAATGTTATTAACTAAAAGTTTCTGGAATAGTTACTCGTTCAATGGCGGAGGTAGAGATAATTTGCTTACGCAAATAGGAGGGGAAAAAACAATTTCGCAGTTTAATTCTGATCCCAATACAATTTATTCTACAGGTTTAACAGGCGGCGATAAGAAAAATGTAAGCCCCCCCCCCCAAGTATTTGCTATTGGCGATAACTTATTTACTGCAGGTCCAATTCAGATTCCAGAAGCAAATATTAACTGGAGTTATGCAACTATTATTCGATTAAATAAGCAAACATTAATGACTAACGTAATTCCATTTAATCTAGCTAAGGCAATAGATCGTGAGAGTGCTAATGATTTATTATTACAGACTGGAGATATTATTGATATATTTTCATCGCGTGATGTTCGTGGTTCAACTAGTGATTCAATAACTTATGTTTTTATTGATGGAGAGGTAAAAAAACCTGGAGTATATGAGTTAAAACCTAATTCAAATTTGATTGACCTTATTAATATGGCAGGTGGAATATCAAGTAATGCATATTTGTATGGAACTGAAATAAATAGAAATTCAGTTAAGCAGAAACAAAAAGCAGTCCTTACTCAAATGATTGATCAATTGCAGCAAACTCTATTAGCACAATCAAGCAATGCTACTGTTTCCTCGTCAAGCCAGAATCAATTAAATTCACAAGCAATAATTTTGATGCAACAGCAGTCCTTTTTAAATAAACTGCGACAAATTAAACCTACTGGCAGAATTATACTAGGCTTGACCTCAGCTAAAATTGATTTGAAACAAATGCCTAAAATTTTATTAGAAAACGGAGATACTGTTTACATACCAAGCAGACCATCAACGGTTGATGTTATAGGGCAAGTATTTAATCCAGCAACATTCATGTATAATTCAGATAAATCTGTGAAAAATTACATTGAAATGGCGGGTACAGAGAATAGTTTTGCGGATACTTCAAATGAATATATATTACGAGCAGATGGAACAATTTATAGTAAACAACAAGCAGGATGGTTTGGTAGTTTTTCAACTAAGTCATTAAACCCTGGAGATGCAATAGTTGTACCACAACAAATACAATTTAGCGGTGCTGTTCAAGACTTATTAAATTTGACACAAATTTTAGCTAACACTGCTCAAGCAACAGCATTATTTTATCGTTAGAAGATTTTAAATATGCCGCAATTTAATCATGAGATAGATTTATCAAAGATTATTTTAGTATTAAAGAGCCATTGGAAAATAATTGCTAAATTCACATGCTGTACTACATTCATAGCTATTTTATATTGCATTTTTGCAACACCAATATTTACAGCTGTTGCCATAATTAACCCTCCTAATCTAAATAATGTTGGGAATCAATACTCAAACGTAATTAGTAGTGCAAATGCTTTAGATGTCGAAAATAACTCATCTACACAAAAGTCGGATTCTGATATTGTTGTTGCAATACTTAATACTAAAACTGTGAATGATATTGTAATTAATAAATTTAATTTAATTAAGGAGCTAGATGTTCCTGATATTGAAAAGGGACGAGAAAAGCTCAATAAGATTGTGAATTTTACTCCAGACCTGAAAAGTGGGTTTATTGCGATAGAGGTAAGTTACAAAGATCCTAAATTAGCCGCATTGATTGCTAATTATTATATTATAGCGCTAGGGCAAGTCATCGATAATAGTTCTTATGCTATAGCCAGTCATAATTATATATTCTATCAAACTCAAGCAAATCTAGCTTTGAGTTTTCTGAATCAATCTGAAAGTAAACTAAATGCCTTTGTTAAAAAATATGGAGTTTTAGCAGGAAGCCAAATTGGAGTTGTTTCTAATGTTGCTTCTGAATTACAAGCACAACTGATTGGAGCACAAACTGAATTAAAAAGTATGGAGTATACTTTAAGTAAAGATAATCCAGATTATAAAGAGATGCAAGCAAAAGTAAATACAATTAGAGAACAAATTGAAAGTTTAAATGATATTAATATTGATAATAATTTAGGTATAAAAACTCCTCAATCGATGTCATCTGAATTAGCTTATCAATATATAAATCTTGTGCGTGATGTTAAATTTAAGGAATTAATTTACGATGGAGTGCTAAAGCAAAAAAAGGCAGCACAATTAAATATGTTTATTGAACAAGATCCGTTAACTGTTCAAGTAATAGATCCAGCACAAACACCTCTACATAAATCAAAGCCCAAAAGATTATTAATTATTTTGCTTACATTTATAATAAGTGTTATTTTAATTTCTTTTTATGTATTAGTAAAGAACAAATCAAAATTATAAAT
>JAPJMP010000193.1 GCA_026461645.1 Burkholderiales bacterium | reverse complement strand
TCTAATATTGTCATCTTTATTGCTCCTATGCTTATTGATATAAGCATTAGTATACTATAAATCTTATAGCATTATCTACTAGGAGCGGATTGCCGTGCTTGGTTCGTACAATTGCCAAAATTAAATTTGTTTTATTGTAATAAAATGATATAATAATGAAAGATAATTTTTAGTTAGGGTGGAGTGAAATTATGAAATTAGTATTTAAAAACATAATGGTTTTAGTTGGCTTAACAATATTTGTTTGTAATCAAGCTCAGGCATGGCAATCATCAGACATGGAGTACCAATATCAATGCGGAGTTAATGCTGTATGTGGGCATGTTGATGGCCTTGACAGTGGCACCATTACTGTTGCTGCTACAGGAACTAATGGATTAGAGGCAAATTATGCTTTTGTTACTAATGTTAGCAATGGTTATTTTGTATTACCAATGCTCAGTGCTAGAAGTGGGCAGCAATATGCTGTTAGTTCAACTAATACATTATTGACCAATAAAAGTAATGTTTGTCAGGTTAGTGGTAATCCATTTACCTTTGGCACTAGCAATAAAATTAAAATTGATTGTAATGTTCATAAAGCATATACAATTGGTGGGCAAATTATTGGCCTTATTAATGGTGAAAAAGTAGTGATTCAAACTTTACAAACAGGCAATATTCAAAATAGTGGTATTTATCTTGGCAATGGCGATTTTACCTTTTCAATGCCAGTTCCTGATAAAACCAGCTACTCAGCTACTATAGCATGGACCCAAACTGTTCCTGCAGAACGTAATTGTATGATTACCAATGATAAAGGCACAGTAAATGAAAGTGATATAACTGACATTATTGTTGATTGCACTATTAAAAAATAATTTTAGGTAAGCATGGTTATAACATATTCTGTATTTTTAAATTTATCACTTGCGTGATTTGATTTAACGGAATATGTTATTTTATTACTGCCATTATATTTACAATTATAGTTGCTTTGTAATAAATCAATTATTTTAGAAGTTTTAATTGGTGGGTTAGGCATAAAATGGAAAATAATTTGATTTGCCGTTATCTCTAATTTATTAATGCCAATAGCTGTACAGCCGACTCTTAAATAATGTGTTTGTATTAAATTAGACAATTCATTCGGTGGTAACCCACAGGTGTCAATTATTTCTTGGTAGACATAGTCAATTTCATTGATATTTTCTGCTTTAGATAGTCGTTTATAAAAAATTAGGCGTTCTTGAATGTTAGGACAATAATCATCGGGTATAATAATTGTTTCATCGATTATTACCTCGCATCTTACCGGATCATTTAAATAATTATTAGTACGTAGCTTATTAATTGCTTTTTTAAGCATTTCAGTATATAACGATATGCCAATTTCTTTAATATTTCCTGACTGATTCTCACCTAGTATTTCGCCAGCGCCACGAATTTCAAGATCATGAATTGCAAGATTAAAGCCAGAACCTAATTCAGAGGTTGATTTAAGAGCTTCAATTCTTTTTTGCGCATCATTACTTAGTTGTTCAGGAATAATTAAATAACAATAAGCCTGGTGATGTGAGCGTCCAACTCTGCCACGTAGTTGATACAATTGAGCTAAACCAAACTTGTGAGCGCCGTAAATTATCATAGTGTTAGCATTAGAAATATCAATACCATTTTCAACTATAGTTGAACATAATAAAATATGATATTTTTGGTTAATGAAGTCCTTGATTGCTTGTTCTAATTGATGTTCATGCATTTGCCCATGGGCAACTACGATATTTAATTCCGGAAATAATGTTGCAAGGCGAGTATACATTGCGTTTATATTAGCTACATCATTATAGAGAAAATAAATTTGCCCGCCACGGCGTACTTCACGCAAAATTGCTTCAATAATAATACTATTATCATCATTAGCAACAATTGTATTTATAGGTAATCTTTTTTTAGGTGGTGTGGCAATAATGGAGAAATCTCTAATTCCTTCCATCGCTAAGGATAAAGTACGTGGTATTGGAGTTGCAGTCATAACTAAGAAATCTACATTAGCTCTTAATTTTTTTAACTTTTCCTTTTGTCTAACTCCAAAACGATGTTCTTCATCAATGATTACTAAGCCAAGATTAGCAAATTTTATATCATCTTGAATTAAGCGATGAGTGCCAATAATAATATCGATTTGTCCATTTTTAACTAATTCAATGGTTTGGGCTATTTCTTTTTTAGACTTAAAACGCGATATTTCTGCGATATTAATGGGGAAACCAGAAAACCGCGATATGAAATTTTGGTAGTGCTGCTCAGTTAATAGTGTTGTTGGGGCTAAAATAACAACTTGTTTACTATTCATGGCACAAATAAATGCTGCCCTTAAAGCAACCTCTGTTTTACCAAAACCAACGTCGCCACAAATTAATCTATCCATCGCTTTAGATGAAGTCATATCACTGATTATATTTTGTATGGCTGTATTTTGATCTGGGGTTAATTGATGAATAAATCTTAGAGCGAAATCATCATATTCTTTAGGTAATTCAAATTTTTGTTTCTGTTGCAGTTCGCGTTGAGCATATAAATCCAATAATTCAACGGCCATATCATCGATCTTTTTTTGGGCTTTGGTTTTAACCTTATCCCAAGCGCCACCACCTAACTTATTTAAAGTTACATCAATATTATCAATGTTTGAGTATTTACTAATTAAATTTAATTTAGTTACCGGAATAAATAGTTTTGCTTCATTTTGATATTCTAATTCCAGCATTTCATATTCAATTTGCCCAATTTTTTGTAAAGTAAGTCCTAGATATTTACCAATGCCATAGTTAACGTGCACAACCAGATCGCCACTTGTAATTTCTGATAAATCACGCACAATAGAATCATTAATGTACTCAACTTTAGCTTCTACAGCAGTATTTATTGAAGTGGTCTTTAAATAATTTTTATTATTTGCATATTGATATAATTCATTTTCGGTAATATAGGCAATATTTTTAGCAATAAAGCCATTATATAATTTACCCTGAATTAAATTGATTTGTCCAAACTCCAAACTATCAGTTAAACTATTTAATTGCTTCACCTTAAAATTATACTTAATTAAGGCTTGGCTAATAATTTGCATTCGTCCCAAGCTATCTACAACCAAAATTACATTACCACTAAATTTTTGACAAAATTCTCTTAATCGCATAAAAGGATCTTGAATTTTATTATTAACTAGCAATGAAGGCAACTCATGCTGAGGAATATTGAGTTCACCTTGATTAATAACTTCATAACTATTATACTGCTTTAAATGCGTAAAAATAGTTGTCGCTGGTAAGAATAAATCAACCGGTTTAATACATGGATATTGGTAGTTAAATAATTGATATCTATTGTTGATTTCTTGCCAATTAACATTTAAATTATGCAAGGCATTGGCAAAATAAACAATTGTCCAATTATTATCTAAGTAGTCAAATAATGAACTAGTAGTTGAAAAGAATAATGGCAGATAAAATTCAGCTCCTGCGGGTAACAAAAAATTATTTGATAGAGGTTGGTGCTGATTAAAATATTGATTAAAGTTCTGTTGAAATGTATTAATACTTTGAGTGTCTGTTGGATATTCGTGCGC
>JAPJMP010000192.1 GCA_026461645.1 Burkholderiales bacterium | reverse complement strand
ATATTATATTTCTTTTTATTGTGGGGTAGGAAAAATCATTAAATTACAGTTTTATTCTAAGGTAAGTTATTTATGCAAAAAAATAAACATCTAATAATTGGAGTTTTAATTATTCTAGCGGTTGCTGTTATTAGTTATGTTTATTTTGAATATAATCAAAAATATCCATCTACTGATGATGCTTATGTGGGGGCAAATTTAGTTAATGTTGCGCCAAAAGTAAGTGGTTATTTAGCAGAAATAGATGTTGCAAATAATCAGCAAGTTCATAAAGGTGATTTATTGTTTAAAATCAATCCAATTGATTATAATTTTAAGTATAATCGAGAACAAAAAAATTATGATAGTTATTTATCGCAAATTGCAATTATGCAGCAGCAGCTTGATGTACAGAAAACTACTACGCAAAAAGATCAAGCGCAATATAATTTAGCCAAAGAAGTGGCAAGCAGATATAAACAATTATATGCTAGTGATACTCTATCTAAACAAGCCTATGATAGCGCTGTTACTAATTTAAGCGCTTTGAGCAAACAACTAGAAATTGACAATAAAAGATTAGAACAGTATAAAAATGGTTTAAGTGCATTGCAAGCAAAAGCTGATGGTGAAAAAATCATTGTAGATAATGCCAAGTCTGATCTTAATTATACTGAGTATCATTCACCAGTAAATGGATATGTTACTAATTTAAATACTTTAAGTGCCGGTGAATTAATTGCTCAGGGACAACCAATGTTTGCCATAGTTGATGATGCAAAATGGTTTATTGACGCTAATTTTAAAGAAACTCAGATCGCGCGAATTAAACCGGGTCAAACCGTAAAAATTGTTTTAGATATGTACAAACACAAATATACTGGAGTTGTACAAAGTATCAGTTATGCTAGCGGCTCAGTTTTCTCTTTGCTTCCTGCACAAAATGCCACTGGAAACTGGGTAAAAGTTACACAAAGATTTACAGTGCGAATCAAAATAAATAATGACAAAAATTTTCCGTTACGCGTAGGGGCTAGTGCTGATGTTGTAGTTGATACTGTTAAATAAAGTTAGAGAATAGAATGAATAAATTTATAAAGTTATTAATTGGATCAACTGCAGTATTAAGTATTAGCAGTTGCGGATTACTTGGGCCTAGTTATAAGAAACCTGAAGTTACAACCTTAGATGCTTTTAGAAGCAATACGTCTGGAATACAAGTTGAAAGTGGAGTAAATCTGACTGATGTGTCTTGGTGGACTAAGTTTAACGATCAGAATTTAGATAAATTGATTGATTTGGCCTTAGCCAATAACAATAATATTCAGATGGCCATAGCTAATATTAAAGTTGCGCAATTGCAATTAAAACAAATTCATTTTCAATGGATTCCTACTTTAAATCTTGGTGGCACTGCTGCTGCTGGGCAACTATTTAACTCCAACAATGGTATTCAAAATCCAATAGAAACGCAAATTGCTCCTAATCAACCGTATAGTAATTTTAACTTTTATAGTGCCGGTTTAATTCCAAGTTATGGGTTTAATGTATTTAGTTTAATCAAAGGGGCTGATTTGGCTAAGGCTAATATTGATGTACAGCAAGATACTAAAGATACAGTTCGTTTAACTGTAATTAGTCAAGTCGTTGGTAGTTACTTCACCTTATTAGCGCTAAATAAACAAATTATACAGCAGCAAAAATTAATTGATGATTTAACAGCAGTGGTTGAATTTGCAAAAATTGAACATAAGCATGGTTATGCCGCTTTATCTGACATAAGTCAATATCAAGAACAGTTGCAACAGGCCAAAATTGGGCTGCCAAGTTTAACTAGTGACAAAGTTGCTGCGCAAAATGCTCTTCGCGTTATGGTAAACAAAGATCCAGGAGAAGTGGTCACTGATATTGATTTAGATAATATCTCCACTGATGGCATTATTCCATCTAGTTTACCTTCACAAGTTCTAAAAAATAGACCAGATATTAAGCAGGCAGAAGCACAGTTAAGATTAGCCAATGCCAATATTGGTGTTGCTACTGCAAATTTTTTCCCTACAATTGATATCACAACTCCGTTAGGTTTATATAACGCAAATTTCTCTAATTTATTTACACCAAGTTCAGATTTTTGGTCAACGCAAATTACTGCGGTAATGCCAATTTTAAACGCTGGCTTACTAGTTTTAGTCAAGCAAAGAAAAGCTGAATACTATGTTGCTTATTACAATTATATTCAAACAGTTAGAAACGCTTTTGCTAATGTGGATAATTCTTTTGCTAATTATAATGGTAATAGTGAAACTCTGAAATATACTAAGCAATTTTATGCTATAAATAAAATAGATTATGATTTAACTACTAAGAAATTTAAATTAGGATATATTGCTTACAGTGATACATTTACGAGTAAATTAAATTTAGATAAAGCCTTGATTGCAACAACTCAGGCAAAATTACAGCAATTACAAGCTTTAGTGTTGCTGTATCAAGCTTTAGCTGGTGGATATAATTATAATAATACGAATAAACTTCCTTTTGAAACTAAAGAATCACAAAGTTAAAATTCATGTTACAAATAGGTAAAATTAAATTGCCGGGTAACTTAGTTCTATCACCAATGGCCGGGGTTACCGATGCGCCATATAGGTATATTGCACGATTATGTGGGGCAAGCTATACAATTAGTGAAATGATTACCAGCCAATTACATTTGTGGTCAAGTTATAAAACTCAAAATCGATTGCAAGATTTATGGGAACCACCAATTAAAATACTGCAAATTGCTGGAGCTAGTCCTGAGGTAATTGTAGATGCTGCCATTAAATGCGAGGAGATTGGCGCTTCAATTATCGAAATTAATATGGGTTGCCCAGCTAAAAAAGTATGCAATGTATTAGCAGGGTCGGCATTATTAAAAGATGAAGATTTGGTTAAAAAAATTTTGCACGCAGTAACTAAGGCTGTGTCAATTCCGATAATCCTTAAAACACGTTTGGGGTGGAGCACTGAGTTACCCAATATAGAAACAATAGCACAAATCGCTGAGGCAGCAAATGTTCAAGCTTTAACCATACACGGTAGAGCGCGCGATCAATTATATAATGGAACTGCAAGCTATGATTTAATTGCTAAAGTTAAGCAAAAATCAAGCATTCCAGTATTTGCCAATGGAGATATTATCTCTCCTGAAAAAGCCAAAGAAGTTATTGAATATACCAAAGTTGATGGCTTATATATAGGGAGGGCCGCACTTGGTAATCCGTGGATCTTTAAACAGATTGAGGCATATTTAACCACAGGAACTTATACTAACAATAATATTTTAGATAAAAAGCAAATTATTATTAAGCATCTAGAATGTATTTTTTTACATTATCCTGAAGTTTTAGCTTGTGGCTATGCCCGCAAACATATTAAATGGTATTTGGTTCAGTTATATAGTAAAGACAAAGCAAATTTAATATTTACTCAATTTATTAATTTGCAAGCGTTAACTCAATTTATTGTGCAGGTTAATTTATGCATAAATTAATTTTAATTAAACTAATAGTGGAGGTGATTAGAAATGCTACTTAAATATATTACTTATGCAGTATTCATTTTAGCAATTTTAGCTTTATGGCTACCGGTTAAAACTAAAATCAAACCTTGGATAATATTACTTAGTGTGGCAATTATTTTAGCTTTAATTAGCCATGTTGTAAATT
>JAPJMP010000191.1 GCA_026461645.1 Burkholderiales bacterium | reverse complement strand
TAAATATAGTATATAACCTCGTTAGGGGTTAAAAATTTAAGATCTTTTCTTGGTCTATTATTAAGTAAATTTTGTATTTGTTCAATTTGTTGTTCATTAATATTTGCAAAATCAGTTTTCTTAGGAAAATACTTTCTAATCAATCCATTAGTATGTTCATTAAGACCTCTATCGCAGTATCGTTATGACCTAGCAGAAAATATATCACAGACTAAATTGTTAGTTCTATTCTTATGATTGGCAAATTCAGTCCCTTTAGTATAAGGAATTATTAAAAATGGAATCAAATTATTATCATAACTATAATTTATAGCTTTTGCTACCGCAATACTAGTTTTATTGATTTTATGCTGGCAAATAGTAATAATTCTTAATAGGTTAGAAGTATATATATTTCAGTCTCCAATTTAAAAATTAATTGATTAAAATTGAAAATGGATCGCCTAAACGGCAAATTAACAAATTAAGTTCCATTTCTATTACTGGTTAACGTTATAAAAAATTGTTGCAATGAACGTTATAGTATGCTATAATATAAACCGTTAAGAACAATTATATTAAATAAAAGATCGCGAAATATTTTAGGAGTTAAGCACCCACATAATTGTGTAGAACAGGATTTGCAAAAATATTGCACTTGAATTCTGCCGTCGCGTTGATAAGATGGATGTTGTTATGTATAAAACTAAATTGTTAATGTTAAAAATCATTATTTTGACTGGTATTCTAACGCTATTTAACGTTGCATATGCTGTTACCTGTGATCAAGTAGAGTCAGGCTCATTAAGTATTACGGGTATAATAAATGTGAGTTCTACAGTAGGTGGTGTAACTTATACTTGTAGCCCTAGTCTATCAAATGCTGAGTCTATCAATTGGTCCAAAGATGATGCTTGGGAGTTACAGGTTGTTGGTTTATATTCATGCAGTTTAATAATTCCAAATACTGAAGATATACGGCTTCACCCTAATGTATCATGTCAAAATAACAGTGATGGCACAGCGACAATGGTATTACAGCAATACTCTTCAAATGATGTTACAACGGCAACAATTTCAGATGCTTCATTTGCCGGTGATAACTCGCTTTATCACATATATGTTAATGGCAAAGTAGAAGGAGGTTTAGGTACAGTCTATTTTAACGGCACAATAAATGACTGCGCGAATGGTATTACTGCGCAAGGTACGTGTAATGCAGAATCAATTCCAACTCCAACTAACAATATAATTGGTTGTCCTAATAGCAATAGTTTTATTTTACAAAATGTTAGTAGTTCTTATTATATGTCAGGGGATGGTCATGATCTTGAATTTTTTAATGGCAATGGAGGAGTTGAAGGGTTGACCTGTGAAAACATGACAACTGGTGACCAAATAGCTATGTCTAAGTTAATTAGTATTGGTAATAATCTTTGGGGAGTAGCACTAAGTACTCCAAATAATACTAATGGTGTTTTATATTCTATACCAAATGGCACTGACCCTAAGATAATTCAATATAGTTTTACTGGTGGTGCTGGTGGCAGTCAGCCTAATTTTATAATTCAAGATAACTCTATTATATATGGAACGTTTCTTAATGGAGGGGCTAACAACCTTGGTGGAATATTTAAATTTGATACCACTACAAATCAATTTAGCATAATTTATAATTTTACTAATGGTCAAAATCAATCATATCCCCCTATTGCAATTCGCGGCAGTTATTTATATGGCGTACAAAGCACTGGCGGAACATATAATGCAGGTTATATCTATAAAATGAACTTGGATGGTAGTAATTTTAATATAATCTATAATTTTACAAATGATTGGTTAGGTGGTCATCCGATTGGATTGACTCTTGGAAATGATGGAGCATTTGGGTTACCATCTGATTTATATGGCATTACTACAGTAGGTGGTGGTCCAGCTATAGCGCCTAAATGCATTGAACCTTCATTATTTGATATTTTAGTGCATCATGCAGCCGTTTGCATTAACAATTCAAATACACCTCCAGCTGATAATTATGGAATAATTTTTAAAATTGACCAAGATGATAGTTTTTCTAAAGTATCTGATCTTTCAAACACTCCAAACTATATTACCCAACCTAATAATGATGGAATAATTTATGTTAGTGGTAATGGGTTTATTAATATAGTAAATCCAGCAGAAAGTTCCTCTACTAGTGTAAGTAGTGGTATTAATGGGCAGTTGTCACAATTAGTTTTGAGTGCTGATAATAAATACATGTATGGGGTTACAACAACAGGTGGAATAAATAATGTTGGTCAACTAATTCAGTTAGATAGAACATCGCAACAAGTGAATGATATTGCTGATTTTACTATGGGTAATAGTGCGGTAATCCAACATCCATTACGTTATTTAATAATGGAGACCTATATGGGACTGCACAATATGGTGGTGGAGTATTTAGGTACGATGGAAATTCAATACGATCGGTTGAAAGTTTAGGAAATATGACCTTCACTGGAAGTGTTGTGCGTATTAACAACAACGGTTTTTATTTCTCCCATTGGCCATCTGATTATAGTGTGTTGTATATGGGGCAGGGTACAGATGTTCAAGCATCACGGTGGGTATTTTATCCAGAATCAAATAATAAATGTACTAATAATACATGTTATTTGATTCAAACAACAGATAATTTAGGAAGTTTAAATGGATTTATTGGTGCAGATAACACTTTAGGCTCAATAATACGAATAGGTGTTGATAATGGTACTAATGATTTTCTGTGGAATGTTGTTCCAAATTAACAATGGATGTATGTTAAAACCATTATAATTTGTAATAGAAATGTAATTAATTAAAAACTAGTTATCCACTATATAAGTAGATTTCTTAAAGCAATCTACTTATATTATTTATTAAGTATTACTTTGAAGGTAGATTGGTCTCAGGTGCAATAACTATCTTTACTATAAATAGTTATTCTTTATTTATAGTTCAATTTTAACAGCAAGATTAGTGATTTGCCTAGATAGTTTCTCTTGTTATGCAAATGTAATAATTAAAAGCAGTTAATTTCTTACACCACCTAATTTTACACCAAAACACCAAGAATTAAACCGAATTGAATCAATATGTTATAAAATTATTTGCCATTCATAGTTGGAAAATTCAATGCTTCTCTTGATTTATAATATTTATCAGCAACCAATCGAGCTAGATTTCTTATTCTTGCTATATAAGCTGCTCTTTCTGTAACTGAGATTGCGCCCCTGGCATCCAATAAATTAAAAGTATGAGCGGCATCAAGAATTAACTCATACCCGGGAAGAACTAAATCTAACTCTAAAATTCGTTGAGCTTCAGCTTCAAAACTATTAAATTGTTGCAGCAACCACGCACTATTTGAGTGCTCAAAATTATATTTGGACTGTTCCACTTCATTTTGATGATAAATGTCACCATAAGTAACTATTTGCTGTTGTAAATTTCTGGTCCAAATGACATCATAAATATTATCAACCTCTTGCAAATACATAGTTAATCTTTCAAGTCCATAGGTAATTTCCCCCAAGACTGGCTTACAATCTAAGCCCCCTACTTGTTGAAAATAGGTAAACTGTGTTATCTCCATTCCATCTAACCATACTTCCCAACCTAACCCCCATGCCCCCAAGGTGGGATTTTCCCAATTATCTTCAACAAATCTAACATCATGCAAAGATAAATCTATACCTAAATTCTTTAATGAATCAAGATATAGTTGTTGAATATTATCTGGTGATGGTTTTAATGCAACTTGAAATTGATAGAAATGCTGCAACCGATTTGGACTATCTCCATAACGACCATCTTTGGGCCGTCTTGATGGCTGCACATATGCAGCGAACCACGGTTCAGGCCCTATACTTCTTAAAAAAGTTGCAGTATGAGACGTTCCAGCACCCATCGGTTTATCATAAGGCTGAATAATTGCACAGCCTAAATTAGACCAGTAATTCTGTAATTTAAATATTATTTCTTGAAAAGTTAATTTTTCGGGGCTAGTCATATAAAGTCCTAACTATGAAAAAACTATTATTAATGTAATTATTAAAGCAAGGAGTAAATCCAATCTTAACCTATAAATTTAATTAATTTACAATTTGACTTTGCGCAAATTTACGACATTCCTTATCAATCTGCAAAACCTCATCAATTGAGAAATAATCTACACCAACAAATTTATTCAATGCTTTTTCAATTAAATCATTAATTGCATAAAATTTAATTTTCCCTGCTAAAAATGCAGCAACTGCAACCTCATTTGCCGCATTTAAAATTGCTGGTGCTGCCCTACCCATTTTTAAAGCCTCAAAAGCCAGTTTTAAGCAAGGAAAGCTATCGTAGTCAGGAACATCAAAAGTTAAACTTTTTAATTGTTTAAAATTGATTTTGGGACTTCCAGACACAATTCGATTCGGGTAAGCTAAAGCATAAGCAATAGGAGTTTTCATATCTGGAGTTCCCAGCTGAGCGATTACAGAACCATCAATATACTCAACCATTGAATGAATTATGCTCTGCGGATGTATAACCACTTCTAATTTATCTATACCAAATAGCCAGTATGCCTCGATCACCTCAAGCCCCTTATTCATTAGAGTACTGCTATCTATAGTAATTTTTTTCCCCATAGTCCAATTCGGATGGCGTAAGGCCATATCTGGAGTTACATTTTGCAATTGCTGGGCGCTAAATTGGTAAAAAGGGCCGCCTGATGCAGTTAAAATTATCGAACTAACTAAATGTTTCTTTTCTGTATAATCATGCGGTAATGATTGTAAAATAGCACTATGTTCGCTATCAATTGGAATTAATTGACTTTTAGAGTTTTGCTGTAATACCTGAGTAATTAATTTCCCTGCTGCAACTAGTGACTCTTTGTTGGCTAATAAAACTTTTTTGGAATTAAGTATCGCTGTATATGTAGAATGCAACCCCTGCGCGCCAACTATTGCTGATATAACCACATCAATTTCCGGCATGGCAACAATTGTTGAAATATCAATATGGTTACTTAATACAGTCGTCGCAATATTATGATTCTTTAGTTGTTCGCGCAATTGTTGCGCCTTAATTTCATTCCCAATAACTGCATACTGAGGTTTAAATTCAATACACTGCTTTAATAATTTTTCTACTTGAGAATGTGCCGTTAAAGCAAAAACCTGGTACTTATCAATATTGTGGCGTATAACTTCTAAAGAATTACAACCAATGCTACCGGTACTACCTAAAATAGCAATTTTTTGCATTTAAAATATACCCCAAATAAAAACATAGGCAATTGCTATAATTGCTAGTAAACTATCAATGCGATCAAATACTCCACCATGTCCTGGTAGTAATTTACCACTATCTTTAACTTTTGCCACACGTTTTAACCATGACTCAAATAAATCCCCAATAATTCCAACTGAGGTTAAGATTAATGCAAATTTAAGCACCATAACATAACTATATAAATAAATTGGCGATCTAAATTGTTTCAAAATCAATAAATAAATAATTACACAAACTAATCCACTAACCGCACCTTCAATACTTTTATTGGGGCTGATGGTAACTGCTAATTTATGTTTGCCAAATTTGCGACCACCAAAATAAGCTCCGATATCACTAACCCATGCAATTGCCATAATAAAAATTAAATCCCATGGCCCTAAAATTTGATAAATTGAAATAATTGCATAAAAAGCAGGAACAAACACAATTAAGGCTAAAAAACAAATTATGTATTTATTAAATTGTTGCGGTTGCTTAACTAAAATATATGGCACAATAAAACACCAAGTCAATAATGCCACTAAACTAATTATTTTAGTTGGATCATATTTATTAGTATACAAAAGCCACACAATTAGCGATAGGATTAAAATTAAACCAGCAGTATCTAAAAGATTAAACTTATACATTTTGGTTAATTCATAAATACCAAGCAAACAAATTAACCAAGCACTAATAACAAATGAACTAAGTGGCACATAAAATAAGACTATTATGGTAGCAATAAACAATACAACGGAGGTAAAAAATCGATGAATTAACATTATTGCTACTTTCTATAACTGTTCAGAAATCATGCCAAATCTTCTTTCGCGTGAATTAAACCATTTCATTGCTGCACAAAAAACAGTTTTATCAAAATCTGGCCATAATTTAGTAGTAAAATAACACTCGCTATAGGCTAAGTCCCATAACATAAAATCACTTAGACGATATTCACCGCCTGTTCTAATAAATAAATCAACACTTGGATACGGATAAGACAGTAAATAGCGACTAAAATCTTTTTCGCTAATTGCAGTTTTAGGAGATAATTGAATAATTTTATTAACTGCCTGAGTTATGTCATAAGTGCCGCTATAATCTAAAGCAATAGATAAAAATAATTTATCATTTTTTTGCGTTAAATGCTCTATTGATTCAATTCTATCAACCAAAGATTTATCAATTCTGCTTCTGTCGCCAATAAATCTAACACAAATATTTTTATCGTGTAACTTAGTAAACTCTTTATTAATTTGTTCTAATAACAAGTCCATTAAAAAAGAAACTTCTTCTTGCGGTCTTTTCCAATTATCCCGACCAAAAGCAAAAAGCGTTAAATATTTAATATTAAACTCTAAACATTGTTCAATTGAATCTTTTACTCGTTTGACACCACGCACATGACCTGCCACTCTTGGTAGAAAACGCTTCTTGGCCCAACGGCCATTACCATCCATTATGATTGCTATATGTGTAGGTGTTTCCACAATAATCCTTAAACAACCATTAATTCTTTTTCTTTTTCATCTGTAGCTTTATCTACTTCAGCAATAAATTTATCAGTAATCTTTTGCACCTCATCTTGCCCCTGTTTTTCAGCATCTTCTGAAATTAATTTGTTTTTTAATTGAGTTTTTAGTTCATTATTAGCATCACGCCTAACATTGCGGATTGCTACTTTAGCTTCTTCACCTTCAGCTTTTACAACCTTAATTAACTCTTTACGTCGCTCTTCAGTTAATGGTGGCATTGGCACGCGAATTAAATTACCATTTAATGCTGGATTTAATCCTAAATCTGACTCTCTTATTGCTTTTTCAATCGGCGCGGCCATTTTACTTTCCCATGGCTGTACTGTTACCGTTCTTGCATCAGTAACTGTTATTGATGCTACTTGACTTAGAGGAACAAACGAACCATAGTAATCAACATGTACGTGATCTAAAATCCCTGCATGAGCCCTTCCAGTTCTTATTTTAGATAAGTTAATCTTATAATTATCTAATGATTTTTGCATTTTAATTTCTAAATTTTTTTTAATTGCATCACTCATGCGGCTAACCTTTCTGT
>JAPJMP010000020.1 GCA_026461645.1 Burkholderiales bacterium | reverse complement strand
CGTAAGTTGCCAAATAAAACTGCTATTGCGGTAGAAAAAGCTATGAATGATAGTTATGATAATAGTTTGATTCCATTTTTAACTGTTACTTATGATAACAGTACTGAATTTGCCAATCATAAGAATATAACTAATAATTTAGGCTGTGATATATTTTTTGCAAGACCATATCGATCATGCGATAGAGGTCTTAATGAACATACTAATGGATTAATTAGAAAATATTTCCCTAAGAAAACTGATTTTGCTAATATTAATGAACAACAAATTGAACAAGTACAAAATTTACTTAATAATCGACCAAGAAAAGCTCTTGGATTTTTAACCCCTAATGAGGTTGTAAACCGATATTTAACCAAATCTTATAAAAAAATAGTCGCAGCTTAGTTGACAATGGGCGAATAGAATATAAAATATTGACATTTAATATATTCAATTGGTCTATAATTTTTGAATTATAGACCAATTTTTGTGTTAGAACAATTATTTCTTAATTGTGAATACAGTACCAAAATTTAACGTACCGCCAAATTGGGTAACTCCATACAAATTACCATCATTAGCTTCAAATATTCCCGATGGGAGAGCTCCATCATTACCTGTAAATGAATGTAGTACAGTTACTTTACATTCTTGTGGACCATTCATACAAGTTTGAGGAAGTTGAAAGACTGTTCCTACTCCAGTTTTCTTACTACCACCTTCCGGTGTTGTACCATAGAAATTACCATCAGTAATACTTTGAATTAAATTATTAGGCAACAAGCCATCAATTGTTGGGTTAAAACTATATAGAGTAGTCAATTTTTTACTCGTTAGATCATATTTATAAAATGCACCAGCTCCAGTAGCTCCACCTAATGCTACCCCATAAAGATTATTGTCGCTACCAAATACTATTGCAAGCGGTATTCTTACAGAGTGAACCGTTGCTCCACTAAACCTATGCAATAAAGTATATTCACCAGTAACTGGATTAATAGAAAAAATGGTACCACACCCTGTGATTGAAGGGTCTTGCTCATTATAACAAAGATTTACACCATATCCACCAAAGGTGGTAATTCCATATAATAACCCATCTTTGCCCATTACTAACTCTTGAGGACTAATTCCATCTTTATACTTACCAGTAAAAGTATGTAAAATAGTTAATTGGTTATCTGGTGTTATTTTGAACACAGTTCCAGCGTCAAGACTACCGCCTTGCATAGTAGTACCATATATATTACCATTAGCGTCACTAACAAGATTACCAATTAGCCCAGCACCATCAACCCCGTAATTAAAACTAATTACATTATTAACAGTAAATTTGTTATCATTTGCAGATAATTTGTATACATTACCAAAACCACTTTCACCTCCAAAAATTGAACCACCATATATATTATTGTTAACCTGTATTAATGGTGTAGACAAGAAATTACCCAATACTTTGTTATGAAATGAATATATAGTACTTTCAACACCAGAAGAAGTAATACTAAATATAGTTCCTCCAATAGCAGACTCAAGTTTTCCATTAATTAAGCCAGTTGACGTAGCCCCATATAAAGTGCCATCTTTTGCTTGAAATAAACCAACAATTGGTTTTCCTCCGTCAACTTTGTTAGTACCAAAATTATACAAAGTTTGAAAACTTGCTGTATTCGTATTTGCTAATGCTGAAGCATCTATGCAATACAAACTACCAATAGTGCACAATAAATAAATAAATTTTGATTTCATTAGTTTAAATTCCTATAAATAACGCGCCAGCAGAATTCAAGTGCAACATTTCTGTAACTCTTGAGCCACCATCTCATTCGGGGTTTTAAATCCCAAAATCTCTCGCGGTCTATTATTTAATATATTTTCAATTTCAGACCAATAATTTTTACTTATTAGTGTGAAATCACTTCCTTTGGGAACAAAGTTCCTTATCAGTCTATTGTGATTCTCTACTAAAGCTTTATCATTTGAACGATATGGCTTAGCAAAATATACACAACATCCCAATTCTTTTGCTATCAATTCATGCCTAGAAAACTCAACCCCATTATCTATAGTTAGTGTTTTTATCAGCAATCCTTTTTTCTATAGTGGTCGACTTTGTCAACACAATTTTTTATAAATTTGCATAATAAAAATTATTTGGGGTATCATAGTTCAATGCCTGATGTTTTCTTCTAAAATTATAAAATTCCATATATTCATTAATTGCAATTTTAGCATCATTAATTGAATTTAATTCAATTAAATAAATTTGCTGACAAACTTTTTTAAATAATCAACCTCCATCGTTAATTTGCCAATCTGTGAATATAGCTTCTGTTCAACTACTTCAGGATCCTTAGGCGCCTTTATTCCAAATGCATTAGCAGCATTTGAAATTAACTCATTCTTCCATTTGCTAACAAACTACTGGCAACATTATATTCCGTAGCTATTTCACTTATAGTTCGATTACCTCTCATGGCCTCCAAAGCAATCTTATCTTTAAACCCATTTTCATAATTTGTTTTTTTAACCATAATCGTTCTCCATAAAATAATTAAAATTTTACCTTAATTATTTCTATGACGGTGGATCAAAT
>JAPJMP010000190.1 GCA_026461645.1 Burkholderiales bacterium | reverse complement strand
GATACATATTATTAAAAGTGAAGATAAAGTTATTCCAGATGCTAGGGATAATCATATAGCAAAAGCACTTAACAAAAATATCAAATTTAATTTAACATTGTACATCAAAACTATCATTAGCAACCGAAAAGTTTATCCAAAGTGAATTACTTCATCAAACCAGCTCAAATAGCGTAACAAAACTTTTTGATAAATTATATCGTTAGCATGCTATTTAGTTGTTGTCTTAATGTGGTTAGCTTTAATAATAAGTTTACTATTTTATCTAACTCATTAATCTTACGATTTGATTGACTGATATGAATATTTTTGTTAAGTGCTTTTGCTATATGATTATCCCTAGCATCTGGAATAACTTTATCTTCACTTTTAATAATATGTATCTGATCGGCTGTATAATCCTCTAATTGAGTTAACATATCTGACATTTTAATAAGTTGTCCTATATTGTTATCCATTAGGCTGTGTATCTTATCTTTGTGTTGCGATAATTTAATATCCAATGTATTACACTCAATTGCTTGATATGAGGTTAATATTTGTTGCGTTATAACCTCTTTACTTAATACTTGCTTAACCTTGCGTTGAATAGTCGGGTTTAATGCTCTATTAATAACGTTAGCTACTGTTGCTTTGGAAATAGATATACCAAATTTCTCTTTGATGATAGCAGCGCTATTTCTAATTGTTTGTCCTTGCTGAGATAGCTCCATAATTGGAGTTTTAAGCTCATCTGTTACTTTTGATTTATTCATTTTAAATGTCTACTTTATTAATTATTCTTATAATAATTATAAAGTTGTTCCATATAACTATAATACTTCAATAAACTGATATAATTAATAACAATGTGTCCGTTAAATAACTGACACATTGTTAAAGATAATTATGAAATAGTTATTTATGGTAAAGCTGAAATATCACACGCACCTGTCTCTGGATTAATCATTATATGAGTATTTCCATTTAAATCAAAGTGTAATGGACAAGTATAATTTTGCCCAGTATAAGATGAATTCCATTGCACTACTAAATCGGTTTGACCTTGAATATTAGATATACTCGGATTAGTGGTGTTTGAATATATTTTATCAGCATTAGCTGCTAACCAATCAAATGGACCTGCCTCAAAATTTGCGTTGCTAATACTCATTACTTGTCCCCCAGCAACACTGCTTGTATTGGTGATTTCTATATAGTATTTAGATGCAGGTCCAGCAGATACTGTACAAGAACCATTTTTAATCACAGCCTGCATATTTTGAGTAAAATTAAATGGTGGGCATGCACTTTCAATCTGACTACCTGACTCAAGCCATTTTAGTAGCAGATTACTTGCTCCTTGAATATTTATTAAATTTGGAGAAGAGTTATTGTCATATGTACTTTGTTGATTTGGTGAAATATTATTACCAAACCCTGCAACATATTGGTTACCATTTGAAATAGAAGTAATAACGATAGAATTATCTCCAGTATTTGAAACGCCCAAAGAATTATTTGGCGGTAGAGGTGGTGGTGGCAATATAGAGTTAATAAAAGCTGTGGTTCCGTTGCTCAACTTATTATTATCATCAGTCCAATCTACAACAGTAAAATTCGAGTTTAACATATTCATGATAGACTTATAAGTAAAAGCTCCTGCGCATGAATTAGCAGTTAAAGGATATATACTGCCATTACATTGATTACTATCCAAATCTCCACCTGGTATAGATGCAGAAGATGGAATCAACGAGAATAATCCACTATATTTACCACTTACAGGGTCAACTATGCTTGATGCTGCATCAACATTTTGTAAGGCTCTACCATATGTTGGAATACCACCTGATACTTTGTTAGCTGGTACGCCCAAAGAAAGCAGTACTTGTATTGAATCTGCAACAGAAAAATTCACTGAACCAGATGGAGCATTATTAGGGTAATAGGTATTCGAAATAAAACCAGTCCTACCTGTACCATTTGGTAAATAATTAAATGCCCCGTAGAAATCATATGTCATCAGATTAATACGAGAAACAGCAGGCAGCCCTGCTATAGTAGCCAATACTCCTGGTGCGAACCCAAAAACTGTATTTCTTTGACCTTTAAGATATAGTGGATCAGCTAATGAAGTAACCATAATTTTATAACCAGCTGGATTTAATGCATCATTTAATTGAGTGATTAATAATGCATATTGTTGTGAGTCAGAAGCAGTCATATTAGGATTTTCATAATCCAAATCAACTCCAGTTAAATTATATTGTTTTAATATAGCTAATGTAGTATTTATAAATGTCTGAATATGACTCGGGTTTTTAAAGAGATTTTCAAAAGCATCATCATGTCCATATCCACCAATTGCAATATAGTGATCTATTGATTTTGATGGCGGGTTAAATGTCATACCTGCATCAAAATTGCCATAGTTAAATACCTCCTGAGGCTCGGAAAATGTTTTACCTTGTGAGGTATAAGCATATACACAACTCTTATTAAACTTAAAGGTAGCTACTATTGGAGCCTCTTGTGCACAAAATTGATCCCCTGGCCAGATATCAGCCCACGGATCCGCGAAATATAAAGTACCATCATCAGGTGCAACTTCAAGAAACGCATAATCAACAGCATCTAAATACTGAAGCTTTTGACCAAAATCATCATTAGTGCCATAAAATGGTATCCACGTGGTGGTAACATTTGGTGTTGGTAAACCAAACCAACTCAACACAAACACATACATAGAATAAGGTGTTATAGGTCTTGCTCGATCACTAGTATAAATGCTCCAATCAGTATAATAGCCTATAGTATAACAATTAGGACAAGAGGATTTTATTTGCTTCAATAATGATAAGTTTGATGAAGGACTGACATCACCTTGCACATCCCAAACAATATTGGATAAAACATTATTTTGCTGTTCATATTGTATTAATGTTTTTATATTTGATGGTGAAGTATAAGATATATAAAAATTATTAGAATCAGCAAACCCTATATTTAAGAAAATTAGCATAACAATTGCTAATAAAAATCTATTTAATTTATTCACGATGTAAATT
>JAPJMP010000189.1 GCA_026461645.1 Burkholderiales bacterium | reverse complement strand
TTTTAAAAAACCTTATGGAGATATTTTAAAGAATTGCTAAAGTGCAGAGGCTTCAGCTATTGATTTATTGATTAGTATGTTTGATTTAGATAAGATACTTGAGCTGCAGATTTAGCAGATAATATTTTCGCATTGCCTGTTAGGCCCGGATATGTGGTAGAGCCCATTAGATTATTCTTCAATAAAGTCAATTCTAGTTTGACTGGCATAACGCAGTGTTATTTTTATATCTGAATGATTCATTAACTGTTGAATCGTATGATAGGTATTTAAGGTCATCTAACATTTGAGGCGTTACTATTTTTTAATAGTGGGAATAAAAATAAGATGGCAATAATCATAGCTAATATTCCAAGACATCCAGTGGCTAAGCTTGCTATATGTGCAGAAAATAAGCGACTACACAACACACAAACTCCCCCTCCAACCCCTATAAAAAGCTCTTTAATAAATAAACTTTTCATTTTAACCCCTTCCACATCTAGATAGCTTACAGCACACTCAACTAATGATAATAAAACCACCCATAATAATACGCTGGTAAAGCTTGTAAATACTGGAAGAGAAAGAGACGTTAATAGTAACATACCCAAACACATTATAATAAAGGTAATTTTTAATGGACTATTATTTTTAGTAGATTTAGTAATCAATTTCATAATAGGTATTTGCAAAAATATAATCACCAAACCATTAACGGTCAGCATAAAACCATACCAACTTGGTAGTGCTCTAAAATGGAAAAGTAAATACTGCGGCAATAAAGAATATAAACTATACATCTTAATCCCAATTGCAATACTCAGAAATATCCATCCAAGTATAACTCTTGGATTAGATGTTAATTTGCTATTAATTATAAGGCTTTCTTTTCGTTTTTTACGGGCTGCTAATAAAGCCATAGTCCCAAGCAAAACTATACTTATATTAATAAATAGAGATTTGTCGTTCATTAACATTAGTAACCAAAGCCCTGACATTATTGAACCTGCATTTACTGCGATTTTATTATACGAAGCGCCTGATGATGTCTCAGCCGCCTCAAAACGAATCAAATAACCAGCTATGCTAATTCCGCCGCTAATTAAAACTATTGCAAATAATCTTAGATAAGGATCAGAAAAGAATAATAATCCTATCCCAATTGCAGCTAAAAAAAGTGATAAACTAAGAGAGCTCCGCTTAAAAACTAAAAGAAGTAATGGGGTCCCCACCATAAAAAATCTACTCCCAAATACTAATAATGTATTACCCGATGGGGTTAGCCATACGTTGGCTTGAGTGATTAATGTATAAAGGCAAAATGAAGTAATAAACCTAATAACAAATATCATAAATCTCTTTCTATTTAATTTCTTTGCTAACCAGTCCTAAGGCCGCATCATTCATATTAAAAAATTAAAATAATTTTACAGTTAATACCCAAAACTTAATGAAAAAACTATCTCAAATATTCTACAGTTTGTTATTTGATTCTAATATCAGGATTCCAAATGTTTGCATAAACTTAAATAAATCAACAATGTACTCTTGAGTAAAAATATTTTCCGGGTAAATTATGCCCTGTAAAGTATTTTTACTTAGCATTGATTTCTCATTTAATAACAAGAATAGAGTTGGCAAACACGTAGCTAATGCCATAGAATTAATATGCTGTGTAAGATCAGGGAATTTAATTTGTAATTTTATATTTGTTTTATGTCCATTTTGTAGACCTTTTAAATTGAAATTAAGAAGCGTAATACTTTTCTCATCTTCAGGCTTAAAACTAAATGAATCATATGCAAGCGTTTCAAATAAACTTTTTGCAGAATATTTATTACAATTGTAAATTGGTAATTCATTTAATATTCCAGCTTTTTGAAGTAAATTAACGGTATCTGCATAGCCAGGCCACCGAATTGTACGCTGATCAACGCAAACATTACTGTGATTTAGTTTTGGATGTTTATTTAGCCTTTTCTGCATCCCATCGTGCCACGTTTCAAATTCGCCAATGTCAGGTTCATTATATAATTTGATATCAGAAAATCTTGGCACTGTAATTAATCGACCATTATGTATACAAAAACAATTTTTGGCTGCAAAAGGTAAATAGGAGGTTCCAAATAATCTTTTGTACCCTAATAAATTTCTTGGTCTAGGAAGAACTATTCCCCCACATTGAATAATTAAATTGTAAGCAAAATCAACTTTATGTAACAAATAATGGCTCAATATTTCCGTTAATCCCGGTTCCAATCCACACGCCAATATAATCTTTATTTTATCTTTCCAAAGTGTTTGTACTAAAGCCTCTATATCGTCATCATCAGGCCTGCATATGCTAACTAATGTTTTATGCTTTTCAAGATTATTATTTTTTAATAGAAGAATGTTAGCAATATCCATTGTAACCGTCCATGATGCACAACAAATAATTGTTTCATTAAAACTGACTGAGTCATAGTTAGCATTACATACCATCTCGACATTTGTAAAATCCGCAAATTCTTTACCTAAAGGAGCTTGTATATCAAATATTCTAATGCTTATATCCGGCATATAAGCAATTATTAATCTAACCAGCGCACTACCAATTGAACCAAAACCAATAATATCAATTTCCATATCGACTTCAGGATTAAAAAATTGGAGTTAGAGTTTGAGATATCCACTCTAAATGCTTAAGTAATCCCTCATGAGACGGAGCCGTACTAATTACACCTAGTAGCCGTTGCTTTCTAAAATCTTTGGGGGGTAATTCAATATAAGTACCCACAGACGTTTCAGTAAATACATGTGAAACCCAAGGATGATTAATAACTTGATCCATATTATTATATCCCTTCAGCAATCCTTCTTGTTTTGCAAGGATAAAAATTTCCCCAGCTACTTTGTTTGGAATTGGAGCAGAATCAGGCATTATGCCAAGAGTAACCCGTATTAGGTTTTTATAAAAATCATATCCTGTGGCCAGAGGAACTATGTGAGAATCAATATGGCAACCTCCGGGTCTGGCCGCAACTTCTATTAAAGAAAACTCTTGCTCCTTATATTTTCCTTCTAAATGAAAAGACGTATTATTTAATCCTAACGCTAAAACATAAGCAGTAGTTTTCTCTTCAATAATTTTTTTTGTTTTCGCATCTACATTGGCAGGGGAAATATGACAAATTTCTAATTTAAATGGTTCTGAAGTAACTTTATGAGTAATCCCAACAATAGTAACTTTCTTGTTATAAACAAACCCTTCAACACTTACTTCTTGCCCATCAATATATTTTTCAATTACAAATGTTAATTTTTTTTCGGAAATAGTAGGATCATAAATAGGATTTGCAATTGCAACCCGACTTTGATAATAAATTTCTAAATCCTTTTGATCCTTAATCATATAAATTCCGGTACTCCCAGAAGTATTAATAGGTTTTATAATTACTGGCAACCCAAACTCTTGGATAAACGTATTAATATCTTCATCGTTTACAATAACTCTTGTAGGTAATTTATCAATATGCGCAGTACGCTTCCTTAACTCATCTTTATTTCTAACAGATTTTATTGCATCAATAGGTAATCCAGGTAGCTTTAATGTAGCGGCTATGATAGCACTTGACTCTACTGCAGTCTCGGTAAAACACACCACACTTACAATTTTAACTTCTTGATTTAAGTTATTAATCGTGGGTAATAATTCTTCTAAATTATTAGTTTTACATAAAACAAATTTATCAACATATTCAGATAGCATTTCAGGAAGCTTAGTGTCTCCCACTACTAATACTTTGTACCCAAGTTGATGGGCAGCATTAAATGCGCTAATGCTTTCTCTAAATTGGCGACGGAAGTTAATAAATAATATATATTCATTCATAATTTGGCACCTTTCAAAAAATTAAATACTGCTGGTGAGTTATTTAAAAGAGTTTTACCTTCAATCCATTTTAAAGCATTTTTTAATAATGGAGGTTTTCCTTGTAGTTCTTCCCCTAACATTTGTAAAACTTGTTGCATAATATTTGGCATTATAGGCCATAAAATTATTGCAAAAGCTTTTAACCCTAATAAATTTAAAGAGATTGTAGTACGGTCTGTATCATAGTTATTGGAATTTTGGGTAAGCATATAAGAAAATACATATAGCTCTTCTAATAGACAATCGCTTAGTCTTACAATGCGGCTTGAATCAAAATTTTCTATATCAAATACCTGTCGTGCTTGTTCACTATAATTTCTTATCTGCCCATAAAAACTATTGTGCTCCTTTAACCAAATTCCAGATTCAGGAACTATACAAGAAAATCTTGCATTAAGAAAAGTATGAATCCTATTAAGGATTAAGAGTAGCTTATCACGCCTAATGCCCACCCATTTATGCATTTCAGATAATATAAAATTTCGGTTTAAAAAACTAGATTTTTGATGGACTAGATATAGCCTTAACCAATCTGGATGTAGACCTCTAACAATATCTCTAGCGTATATTACATGGCTACGAGAAGTAGAAAATTTACTTCCGTTAAGGAGATAAAATTCATTTCCAAAAAATGCGTTACACTCTACATAATCAATGTCAGATAATTTTAGTAAAATAGGAAAAATTATACATCTCAGATAGCTGTTATCATAGCCAAAAAACAAATTTAATAGAAATTTTACATTCGCATTAAACTTATATTTTTCTCGTAGATCTTGAAATGCTGTTAAAAACCTAGGAATTAATTCAATTGCTGAATATATTTTTTGATCTTTAAATCCATCAATATTTACTGGTATACCATTTTCAGCATAAATACTCAGAGGAATTTCAGGTAGTGGGCTTGATAAGATTTTATTTACAAAACTAGCAGTATTCTCCCTATAACAACCGTTCATTAATAAGTTTTGTATAATTTGGCGATGTGCATCAAGAGAAATAAATAGCCTAGTTAATGGTTTTTTAATTGCTTGGCTGTTACATAAAGTACATATTGGGTCTATTAACAAATGATCTGGAATGAAATCAGCACAATATTCACATTCAGCACTTACTAGATTATTGCAATGTGGGCATTTTCCACGAACATTTGCTTCAAATATATAACCATGCCCAAATTCGCAATAAGGAACTAGTGTGGTACGTTCTATAAGCGCATTTTGTTGATGTAGATGGAGTATAAATTTATCTGCTAATTCTATAAACCAGTCAACTTTTGATAAAGTGGTAAAAGTATCAAACTCTACCGATAGCAGCTTATAATTATCTATAAAGTCTTCAGAGTATTTAAGCGCAGTATCTGTATAATTAAGCCCGGCAGCTTTGGCCGCATGAGCCACATGCGTTTGATAACCTAACGTTCCACATAATTGGTAAGTTTGAGTATAACCTAAAGATTTTTGCGTGCGGTGTAGTATATCAGCATTTAAAACAGGTCCGCTTAAATGTCCCAAATGCATTCGGCCATTTGGAGTAGTAAAACTAGGTAAAATAATTGTTATTGCAGATTCATCTTTTACATTAAATGTATCTTGTTCACGTTCATAAGATATATTATCATCCTCTTGCCACCAGATATTTCCCATCTTTAATGGTTCAGTTCCAACATTTCTAATCATATGTGGTTTAAATGGTGGTAAAGGAATGATATCATACTGATTAATAACCCTAGCATTGTCATTAGATTCACCTGAATATAATTGACCAACTCCACTAAACGCAATTAGCACCTCGTAATCTATATGATTTTGCCACTTTGTAGATTGATTAGGCATTATTTCGAAATGAGATGTATTAACTTTATAAAAACCTCTTTTTCTGATTAGATTATTAGCTTCAAATAAAGAGTTACGTTTTTTTGGATTAGATTCCGATAACCAATTTTTATAATTTACGTCTAATAAAGACCATGTTTTGTCAGTTATTCCATACCAAGCCGTATCTCTATTTTTACCCTTTACAATCATATGATTATAAAACAAGCCTTCAAATTCAAATCCCAAACGAAGCGCAGCTTGCTTAGATGCCAAGTTATTATTATTACACCGCCATACAATTTTACGAAAATTTAATTGGTTAATACAGTAGTTAATTAATAAATAAACTGATTCAGTATTTGCCTCAGATTTTTGATATATTTTTGGATAAGTTATACTTGCTATTTCTACACTACCCATTTCAGGCCTGCATTTCGACAGACAAATGATACCTATAGGAACATTAATTTTTTTGGCTCTTCTAAATTTTAGGTGGGTAAAAGTTAGGGTTTAATTTAGTAAAGTTTAAATTACCAGTTAATAGATAAGATATGGTTTTAAAATGTT
>JAPJMP010000188.1 GCA_026461645.1 Burkholderiales bacterium | reverse complement strand
ATATGATAAAATACAATTCTCATTATATTAATTAAAATGGAATTTATAAATGAAATATCCAAGTGAAATTTTTAAAGCTTATGATATTCGTGGAATTGTTGATACTGCATTAACACCAGATGTAATTGAAAATATTGGCAAGGTTTTAGGTACATTAGTAATTGAAGCTAAAGCTAAAAATAATAAATTAAGCGGGTTAGTTATTGGTTATGATGGTCGCTTAAGTAGTCCAATATTATCTAAAAGATTAATAAGTGGTGTATTGCAATCAGGATGTGATGTATATGAAATTGGTGAAGTAACTACGCCAATGGTATATTTTGCAAATTATGAATTAGAAACATTCTCTGGAGTAATGATTACTGGGAGTCATAATCCACCAGAGTATAATGGTTTAAAAATGGTTATTAATGGAGAAACATTATCTGGTGAAAAAATTCAAAATATATACAAACGTTTGACTAACAATGAATATATTGAGGGCCAAAAAGGAAATTATAAATTTATTGATATTTCTGAACAGTATATGAAAAAAATAGTTTCTGATGTTAAATTATCTCGCAAAATTTCTATAGTAATTGATTGTGGCAATGGAGTTGCCGGCAAGATTGCACCAATTTTATATCGCCGAATGGGAGCAAAAGTATTGGGTTTGTTTTGTAATGTTGATGGTAAATTTCCTAATCACCATCCAGACCCATCTAAACCTGAAAATTTGGCTGATTTAATTCATGCCTTAAAACAAACCGAATCAGAGGTTGGGTTTGCCTTTGATGGTGATGGTGACAGGTTAGGTGTTGTCACCGCAACTGGTAATATTATTTATCCAGATAGACAAATGATGCTCTTTACAGCTGACATCTTAGAGAACTATCCACAAAGTAAAATAATTTTTGATGTAAAATCATCTAGATTATTAGCTAAATGGATTAAAGATAATGGTGGCGAAGCTATAATGTGCCGAACTGGCCATTCATTTATTAAGGCTAAAATTAAAGAAACTGGAGCAAAATTGGCTGGTGAAATGTCAGGCCATATATTCTTTAATGACAGATGGAATGGTTCTGATGACGGGGTGTATGCTGGAGCACGTATGTTAGAAATACTCTCGCGCGTAGAAAATCCTACTGCATTATTAAATGCATTACCCAATTCTATAGCAACGCCAGAAATTAATATTATGGTTAAAGAAGGGGAGCAGCATAAAATAATTGAAAAATTGCAAAAAACAGCTAAATTTGATGGTTCAATTGAAATAAATACAATTGATGGGCTTAGAGTTGAGTATCAAGATGGTTTTGGCTTAGTGCGTGCATCTAATACAACTCCAGTCTTAGTCTTGCGTTTTGAAGCGGAGACTAGTTTAGGCCTAGAACGTATTCAAAAACAATTTAAGTATGTTTTAAAAAAATTTGCAAAGGTGTCATTTTAAATGGGCGCGTTAGGCTTAACTACTATTCAAAAAATTGCGATTTATGCAATTCCACTTATTTTTGCAATTACATTACATGAATATGCGCATGGTTATATTGCTTACAAAAATGGCGATCCTACAGCTAAATTTTTAGGCCGATTAACCTTAAATCCTCTTAATCATATAGATCCAATCGGTACTGTATTATTTCCTTTGATTAGTATTATTTTGGGCAACTTTATTTTTGGTTGGGCTAAACCTGTGCCAGTAAATTTTGCTAATTTACGTAATCCTAAACGAGATATGTTGTGGGTCTCAATTGCTGGACCAGGTGCAAATTTTGCAATGGCATTAATTTGGGCATTAGTTTTAAAGTTTTCTTTTGTAATTTCTACTGGCTATTTTGCACAACCACTTAATTTAATGGCTCAGGCAGGAATTTCTCTTAACATTATGTTGATGTTAATAAATTTGGTGCCTATTTTACCATTAGATGGAGGCAGAATTTTATTTTCTCTACTTCCTCGAGCTCAAGCAATAAAATATTCTAAAATTGAACCATATGGAATGTGGATTTTAATTTTACTAATTCTAACTGGCGCATTGTTTACGATTATTCAGCCATTTTATAGTGTTATTACTAAAATTATTTTTAATTTAATTATGTAAGGTTCAATTAATGATCCCGTACACAAGAGTATTGTCTGGCATGCGTCCTACCGGTAAATTACATATTGGTCACTATCATGGTGCAATTAAAAGTTGGGTAGATTTACAATATGAGCACGAATGTTTTTTTATGATTTCAGATCTTCAGGCTTTAACCACTGAATATGAGAATAGTAAACCCATTCAAAATAATATTTACCAAATTGTTCTTGATTGGTTAGCCTGTGGCGTTGATCCATCACAAGCAATAATTTTTATTCAATCACAAGTTCCTCAGCAGTATGAGCTTTATACTTTATTATCGATGATAACTCCTAAAAGTTGGCTTGAACGTGTACCATCATACAAAGACCAGTTAGAACTATTAGCACATAAAGAAATTGATTCTTTTGGGTTTTTAGGCTATCCTTTATTACATACCTCCGGGATATTATTATACAATGCTAAATTAGTTCAAATTGGCGAGGATAAATTTGCTCATGTGGAATTAGCGCGAGAAGTAGCGCGAAGATTTAACCATATCTATGGGCGTGAACTTGGCTTTGAGGAAAAAGCTCATCAAGCAATGAAAAAGTTAGGAACTAAAAAGGCAGAACTATATAAAGAATTATTACAAAATTATCAACAAGATGGAGATGATGCGTCTTTAGAAAAAGCTCGTTTTTTGTTAGCTGATGCTATAAATTTATCCATTGGTGAACGAGAGCGTCTTTTTGCTTTTTTAGAAAATAAATCACGAGTAATATTAAATGAACCGCAAATAATTGAGGCGGGCAATAATAAAATAATTGGTACTGATGGGCAAAAAATGCTTAAAAATTCAAGTAACGTGATTGCCTTGCGTGATGATCTAGATGTAATTAGTAAAAAGATAAAAGAAATGCCAACAGATCCAGCACGAATAAGACGCTCAGATCCAGGTGATCCACAAAAATGCCCAGTATGGCAATTGCATCAAATCTATAGTTCTGATAGTGTAAAAACATGGGTACAAAAAAATTGCACATCAGCAGGAATAGGCTGTCTTGAATGCAAAGCTCCGTTAATTGAATCTATTGATGGTGAACAAATGAAATTTAAAGAGAACATTAAAAACTATAATAATGACTTGAATTTGATTAAAGGTATTTTAGCCGATGGAGCTGAAGTTGCAACCTCTATAGCTGAACAAACAATTGCACAAGTAAAAGAAGCTATGGATATTAATTATTAGCAAGGTTTAAATAAAATGAGTAAAATTGTAATTAAAAATCAAAAAGATATTGATTATATGCGAGTTTCTTGTAAATTAGCTGCTGAAGTATTAGATTATATTAGTGCTTTTGTTAAACCTGGTGTAAGTACAAATGAATTAGATGAATTATGTCATGACTATATTGTAAATGTTCAACAAGCATATCCTTCACCATTAAATTATGTGGTTGATTCAAATATTCCTCCATATCCTAAATCAATATGTACTTCAGTTAATAGTGAAATATGCCATGGAATTCCAAATGACAAACCTTTAAAAAATGGTGATATCGTTAATATTGATATTACAGTTTATAAAAATGGCTATCATGGTGATACATCGAGAATGTTTTTAGTTGGTGATGTGTCTCTTCCTGCCAAAAGGTTATGTCAAATTACTTATGAATCAATGTGGGTAGGTATTGAACAGGTTAAGCCAGGCAATTATTTTGGAGATATTGGTCATGCAATTGAAACATATGTTACAAAATTTGGCTACAGTGTAGTTCATGAGTTTTGTGGCCATGGGGTAGGGCAGGTATTTCATGAAGAACCTCAAATTGTGCATTATGGTAAACCTAAAACTGGAGAAATTATGCGACCTGGTATGATATTTACGATTGAGCCAATGATCAATCAAGGTAGACGACATATTAAGTTTCAGCCTAATCGCTGGACTGCAGTAACTAAAGATAGAAGCTTATCTGCACAATGGGAGCATAGTGTGTTAGTTACTGATACTGGTTATGAAGTCTTAACTGTTTCTCCTAATATGCCATTAAAACCAAAATTTATAGGGTAGTATAAAATGGTGGCAAAATCTCTTGCAATATGCCCTGATAGTGAAATTAATCGTCAAGTTTGTGCGGCACTAAATGAAGACCTATTGTTTATCGGTGATTTGACTGGAACGTTAATTGAGCCTAACAAAACTATTATAGCGGCAATCAAAACTAATCAAGACATGGTTTTATGCGGCATTAACTGGGCAAATCAAGCATTCAAGTTATTAGACAATACAATTAGTATAACTTGGAACTTTAAAGATGGCGATTACATTAAAGCCAATGAAACTTTATGCCATATTAGTGGCAATGCTCGTAAAATCTTAACTGCTGAAAGAACGGCAATTAATTTTTTGCAAACATTGTCAGCAACAGCTACAACAACTTTTGAAATAGTAAGTTTGGTTAAATCAACTAAAGTTAAAATTATGGATACTAGAAAAACCGTACCTGGACTTAGATTGGCACAAAAATATGCAGTAGTAGTAGGCGGTGGCTATAATCAAAGAAATGGTCTTTATGACGGTGTATTAATTAAAGAAAATCATATTATGAGTTGTGGCGGAATTACGCAGGCTTTAAATCAAGCAAACAGTATGATAGCAAAAGAAGTCTCGATTCAAATTGAAGTTGAGAATTTTACCGAGTTTAAACAAGCCTTAAGCGCTGGTGCCACAAATATTTTATTAGATAATATGAGCCTTGGGCAAGTTAGTGAATGTGTTAAATTTAATAATACTAGAGCCGTTTTAGAAATTTCTGGTGGAGTTAATAAAGAAAATATTTTGAAATATGCTCAAACTGGAGTTGATCGAATTTCTGTAGGGGCACTAACTAAAAATATCAAGGCAATAGACTTATCACTTCGGGTTATACAATATTAAGGTTATTATGTTAAAAAAAATTTATATTATAATGTTTCTCTTTTGTTGTACTTCATTTATATATGGTGCTAGCAATATGAAAGAATTTTCTTTAAAAGATTATCCGCAAAGTATAAATGTTTTTTTTAATAGTGCAGATGCTAATTTTGATAAAAATTTGTTAAGTGATAGTTATCAAGAGCACAGGTTAACTGAATTAAAACACTCTTATTTTGGTACCGCTAGCAGGGATAATTCTCCCTGGAGTCAAACTTATATTGAGTTAATTTTAAGTCAGCAGACAAATTCTGATAGTTTGCTAACGGTAAATAATCATTACTATGATACATATAATAATTATGACACCAAACCAAAAAATAAACTTGTTTATGGCAAAAACAATAAATTATACGTGAATAATTGGCTGAATAAAATTAAACAAAATATTGATTTTGACTCTTTGGTTAATATTAAATATTCTGCCTCTAAGCGCGCGATTATGATCAATAATGGCTATATTAGAGCCTTGCCAACAGATTTGCCAGCTTACTATAATAGCAATATTGCTGGTGAAGGCAAACCTTTTGATTATTTTCAATTATCAGCAATTTATGCAGGAACTCCAGTATACATTCTTGGGCATTCTGTTGATGAAAAATGGTGCTTAATTATGTCTCCAGAATATATAGGCTGGGTAAAGGCCAAATATATTGCAAAGGCAAGTAATGATTTTATAAAATTTTGGCAGCAAAAAGCATATGCTAATTTAGCAGGAATTACCATTAATAATGTAAAATTAAATTTTCAAGCTCAATCATCATTGGAGTCTAAATTTCATTCCAAATATATTACAGCTTATGTTGGAATGATTTTGCCACTTGCATCGCAGCACAAGAGTAAACTTACACTAATGTTGCCAATATTAGGTGCTAACGGTGATGCGGAGGTGGGGTTAGTTAATCTACCTCAAAATACAGCTAGCATATTACCACTTTCCGCATCTAAATCTAACTTTGCTTTAATTTTAAAGTCGCAACAAGGACGAGCGTATGGCTGGGGTGGAGTAAATTTTAATAATGATTGTTCATCAGAAATGAAATCATTGTTTACCATGTTCGGTTTCTTTTTGCCACGAAACACAACACATCAGGCTTTAGCTGGAGTTGCAGATGATATAACCAAATTATCACCATCTGAACGGCTCAATTATTTAATTAAAAATGGAGTGCCGTTATTAACATTGGTTCATATCAAAGGACATGTTTTATTATATCTTGGCACTTATAAAACAAAAGACGGTGATATGGTGGCTATGTCTTATCAAGAAAAATGGGGTATAGTTAGTAAAGATGGTAACAGTAGATCAATTATTAATGCTTCAGTTTTTATGCCTTTGCTGCTTGATTACCCTGAAGATGACACATTAAGTACTGAAGCTCATAGCAAATTATTTGAATTGATTTATTTAAATAAATTCCCCGATGAAAAATTAAAACAAACTTTTAATGATTTAGTTAGCTAATTTATTTATTCAATATTCACTAACATCGGCTGAATTGGCGGTTGTTGTAAAATTAATTGACTAATGTTAAGAAAATTTTTAGTTAATTCAGTTACATAAAATTGATGTAATGGGTTGGTAGT
>JAPJMP010000187.1 GCA_026461645.1 Burkholderiales bacterium | reverse complement strand
GTTTTAACTTCTACTATTTCTTTAATTTCTTTGTCATTTTCAGTTTTAGCTACATCTTTAGCTGCTACTTCAGTTTTTACTTCTGCCTTAACCGTTTCTTCTTTTGCACTTGGATTAATTAATGATGGCGTATCAACAGGCTCTGTTACTTCTTCCGCTGGAGTAATTAACGGCGCTTTAATTAATGTTTTCTTACGCTTAATTGCTACTTTAGTTTTTTTATCATCAGCTGCAACCACTGGCGGTTCTTCGCTAGCTGGTGTATCAATAGCTTTTTTCTTTCCCAAAGATAATTTCTTCGGCTTATCTTTCTCGATACCATCTAAAAATTCCATTAGCTTCTTTTTATCATCAGCAGTAACTTCATCTGTTTCTGTCTTTATAACCCCAGACTGCTTTAGTTTATCCAGCAATATTTTATGATTAATGCCTAACTCAAACGCATATTCCTTAATTGTATTTGCCATATTTTCCTCTATTCGTTAAAATATCCAGACATTTCTCTTGCTTTTAATACTAATTTATTTGCAGTATCAAGATCAATACTTATAATTTCCATTAACTCATCTCCAGATAAATCAGCAAAATCAGTTAAAGTTTTAACATTTGCTTCAACTAATGACAACAATACTATACGCGAAAATTTTACTATTTCATGTAATTGATTAGCTAATTTATCCATATCATCTTTATATAAAATATTTTTTGATAATACTTTATCCTTTGCTCGCTCTTGCAACTGCGTAGCGATTTCTTCATCAAACTCTTCTATGGCAGTTAATTCAGAAATTGCGACATAAGCAACTTCTTCTAAAGTAGTAAAGCCATTATCAACAAGAATTTCTGATATATCATCATCAACATCAAGCAAGGAATTAAACATTTTAATTAAATTAGTTCGCTCATCATTATGAATATTTTTGGCCTCTGTATTACCAAATAAGTTAATTACACAATTAACTAATTTGCTAGCTAATCTTACATTCACTCCATCATGACCTATTGCAGCACCCAATTTATCATCAGCCACAATTACCTCAATCATTTTTTTCTCTTCATCAACAACAATGCTTTCAATTTCAGCTGGGGCCAAGGCATTCATTGTATATTGTGCTAATTCTGGATCATAATCAATTACATCAACACTCTCACCGGCTAATTCCGCTACAACACTGTCTATTCTTTGATTTCTAAATCCAATACATGCGCCTTTAGCATCAATTCTATTATCATTAGTATACACTGCAATTTTAGCTCTAATGCCAGGTTCTCTAGCGATACCCTTAATCTCAACTCTACCAGAGGCAACTTCAGGAATATTATTTTCTAATAACTTCATTAAAAAACCATTGTTGGAACGACTAATAGCAATCCGACCATTTTTAATAATTAAATTTGCTTTATCTAAATAACCCTTAACTTGATCTCCCGGCTGCAATACTTCTTTAGGAATCAAATCATTTTTTAAAATTATGGCCTCAATGCGACCGCAATCTACAATAACGTTACCACGTTCAAATTTTTTAACTTTTCCAATAACGATTCCGCGATTACGTGATAAATATTCATTAAGCACTTGATCACGTTCAGCATCTTTAATCTTTTGTGCAATAATATTTCTGGCTGTTTGCGCTGATACTCGACCTAAATCAATATTATTAATTTCTTCTTCAAATGTATCACCAATTTCAGCCTCACCGTATTTTTCTGTGGCATCACTTAAGGATAGCTCTTTATCATCATCATAAAAATCAATATCACTAACCACAACCCATTTTCTAATTGTTTTATATTTACCGGTATTTCTATCTATAATTACATCTATTTCTGGAGTTTCACCTTCAAAACTTTTCTTTGTCGCGATAGCTAATGCTTTTTCTAAACTTTGAAATACAACATCTTTATCTAAATTTTTTTCTTTAGCTAAAACATCAACTAATAACAATACTTCTTTACTCATTTTTTACCCTTCCCTAATTTTGCGGATTTATTTTTCTTATATTCAAAAACTAATCGAGCACGATTAATTTGTTGAAAATCAATTTCAAACTCTTGATTTGCTTCATCTCTTAACTTGATGATTGAACCATCAACTGCAACAATGATTCCTTGAAAAATCTTATTTTCATTAATCGCTTCATGCGTTTTAATTTTAGCCAATTTATTAACAAATCTTTTGAAATCCTCAATCTTTTTAAGCGGTCGCTCCACTCCAGGAGAAGACACTTCTAAGCGATTAAATTCAATATTTTCAACAAGAAAAAGTTTAGTTAAATGATTTGATACAGCTTCGCAATCATCGACGTTAACACCATTTGGTTTATCAATGTATATTCTGATTATTCTAGCCGGAGCCATTTCATAATCAACTAACTCAAACCCAAGTCCTGGTATCGTTTGTTCTAATATGTTTTTTAGGTTACTCATATAAATTCTATTAATAAATTTAACAAAAAAGTGAGCCTAAAATTGGCTCACTTTATAACGGAATCTATTATACCTTAT
>JAPJMP010000186.1 GCA_026461645.1 Burkholderiales bacterium | reverse complement strand
TTAAAATAATTTCGGATTTCAACAGCGCCTATATTACTCTAAAATTTTTCTTCGTAATATAATGATTTAAAAATTAATTAGGAAAATTTATGCAGCGATTTTATTTAATTTTGTTATTAATATTAGCATTTACTCAGGTAGAGGCGAGTGTTAAGCAGATTAATAGTTGTGCAGCGACAATTTTTGATGCTTATCTTCCGCCTGTTGGAAAAAACGAATGCGGTTTGGGTTCAGAGTCAGTGGCGATTAAAGACTGCAATAACACAAATATGACTTTATTTTTTAATGGTAAAGATGCCTCTATCGCAGAAATACTACAATATAATGGAAAATGGACCGCAGAACAAACTAAAGCATTATTAGCTAATACAACGACTCAAGCAAGATATAATTATTTTATGCAACATAATCATGGTAGGCCACTAAATATTCAATGTAATCGTGTGATTAAAAATGTAAATAGTTGTACTGCGGCATTATTTGGCAACAGTAAATATGAAATAGATTATTTATTATGTCCTCAAGCTGAAAATCAATATTACATTTTAAGCCCTAAACATTGGACTCCTTATTTAAATAAGCTTTATGTTTTTTGTGCGGCAAATTATAAGTTACCGCATCAGTGTGTTGATGAAAATACAGCAATTAAGCTTATAACATTACCACATGAGTTAAAGAATGGTTCATATTATACCTACACTTCCAGAGAAATTTGTTTATTTAAAAAATATAATAGTTCATTTATACAAACATATTTAAGCAAGGCAAGGTATAACTATTATTCTATTCTAAGTGGGTTTGAGGATGAACAGCGTTTAAATTTTAATCGTGATAAAGCAGAGTCATATTGAATAGGTTTAATTTTATTAGTATAAATATCTAATTTGTAGTTTTAGGTTTATACAATTGTTATTTTCAGCAAAACACATAAGTAAAAGTTGATGTGATAAAATACTGAATCAAAATCAAGAGAAAGACAAAGATGATGCAAGAGCAATATAATTTTAGCGAAATAGAGAAAAAACATCAAGCAACTTGGCTAAAAGATAAATCTTTTTATGCTTTAGAATCAAGTAAGAAACCAAAATTTTATTGTTTATCTATGCTGCCTTATCCATCTGGCAAACTACATATGGGTCATGTGCGCAACTATACTATAGGTGATGTTTTAGCTAGATTTCATCATATGAAAGGGTTTAATGTATTGCAACCATTTGGATGGGATGCTTTTGGCCTACCGGCGGAAAATGCTGCTTTACAAACTCAAACACCTCCATCTGTTTGGACCTATAATAATATTGCTTATATGAAAAATCAGTTGCAAAGTTTGGGTCTGGCTGTAGATTGGTCGCGTGAATTTGCAACATGTTCTCCTAGTTATTATAAGCATCAGCAATGGCTATTTATACAATTATATAAAAAGGGGATTATATATCGTAAAAATGGAACTGTTAATTGGGATCCAGTTGATCAAACTGTATTAGCAAATGAACAAGTAATTGATGGTAAAGGTTGGCGTTCGGGTGCAGTGGTGATCAAAAAAGAAATTCCTATGTACTATTTTAAAATAACGAATTATGCCGAAGAATTACTTAATGATCTTGATAATTTGACAGGTTGGCCAGATCAGGTTAAAGCAATGCAACGAAATTGGATTGGCAAATCAAAAGGAATGGAAATAACTTTTTGCGGCAATACACCAGATAAAAATATTACTGTATTTACCACCCGGCCTGATACATTAATGGGTGTTAGTTATTTGGCTATTTCTGCAGAACATCCATTGGTTAAAGAAGCTATTGCCATTAAGCCGGAACTAGTAGATTTTGTTAAACAATGTAAGTTAGGTGGAGTATCTGAAGCTGAATTAGCGGTGCAAGAAAAAGTTGGGATATTTAGTGGATTATATGTCAAAAACCCTATTAGTCATGAGCAAGTTCCAGTGTGGATTGCTAATTATGTGCTAATGAACTATGGTTCTGGCGCCGTGATGGGTGTTCCTGCACATGATCAAAGAGATTTTGAATTTGTGCATAAATATAATTTGCCGATTAAAATTGTTATTCAACCAACTAATGGTACTAAATTAAATCAACCTTTAACTGAGGCATATTTGGATAAAGGAACGCTAGTTAATTCATTGAGTTTAGATGGCTTAGATTTTGAGGCAGCCTTTAAAAAGATTGAATCATTATTAGCAGAGCACCAATTAGCGCAAACAAAAATTAATTATCGTTTAAGGGATTGGGGAATTTCACGTCAACGCTATTGGGGTTGTCCAATTCCAATTATTCATTGTGAGGATTGTGGAGAAGTTCTTGTAGCAGATGAAAATCTACCAGTGATATTACCTGAAAATATAATTCCTGATGGTAAAAACTCACCGCTTGCAACTAATTCAGATTTCTATAAAGTGCAATGTCCACAATGTAATAAAGAGGCTAGACGTGAAACAGATACAATGGATACATTTGTCGATTCAAGTTGGTATTATGCCCGTTATACGGCAAATGATTGTACTGATAAAATATTAGATCAGCGAGTTAATTATTGGACTCCTGTTGATCAATATATTGGTGGAGTTGAGCATGCAATTTTACATTTATTATATGCAAGATTTTTTCATAAATGCTTACGTGATTTAAACCTAGTTAATTCTGCAGAACCATTTAAAAATTTATTAACGCAAGGAATGGTTTTGGCAGAAACATATTTTAGAGAAGACAGTTTGGGAAAGAAGACTTGGATTAATCCTCAAGAAGTTGAAGTTTTTTATAACGAAAAAAAACAGATTTCTCATGCGATATCAATTAAAGATGGTAAGACAGTACAAATCGGTGGTATGGAAAAGATGTCTAAATCTAAAAATAATGGAGTTGATCCACAAACAATTATTGAACAATATGGAGCAGATACTGCGCGTTTATTTATGATGTTTGCTGCTCCACCAGAACTATCGCTTGAGTGGTCAGATAATGGCATAGAAGGAGCGAGTAGATTCATTCGAAGATTGTGGCGCGTGGTATATGATTTTTGTGTCCAAGGAGTTGAGGAAAAATATATTGGTGGCGACTTAACCATAGATCAAAAAAAATTACGTCAACAATTACATCAAACAATAGCAAAAGTAACTAACGATATTGCTGTAAGAAAACAGTTTAATACTGCAATAGCTGCCGTAATGGAATTATTAAATAGTTATTTAAAAACTGAATTAAGTAATACAAATGGTAGAAAATTGGCGCAAGAGGTTTTGGAAAATATAATATTAATGTTATCGCCGATTATTCCTCATGTTTGCCAGGAGTTATGGAGTAATTTAAACCCTAACTCTCAACTATTAGAGCAAAATTGGCCACAAGCGCTCAATCTTACTGATGTAATTGATGAGGTTGAAATAGTAGTTCAGGTAAATGGGAAATTAAGAAGTAAAATATTAATAGCAAAAAATTTGCCCAAAGAAGAGATTGAATCTTTGGCATTAAACAATACTAATGTGCAAAAATTTACTCATAACCAAATAATAAAGAAAATTATTATTG
>JAPJMP010000185.1 GCA_026461645.1 Burkholderiales bacterium | reverse complement strand
TTTAGTTAGTTCAGGTGCTGTAGCAATGGGTAAATATTTACTAAAAAAGCAAGGGTTTAAAGCGACTGATAATAGTATTGCCCATAGGCAATTATTGGCAGGTATGGGACAAGTTAAACTAATGGAAAACTATTCCAAAATATGTTCTAAACATCAACTGAATATTTTACAACTATTATTAACCAAATATGATTTTAATAATAAAATAGCTTATCATAATATTTTGCGTTTATTACAACATAGCCTAGCGCAAAAAAATATTTTAACCATCATTAATGAAAATGATAGTGTTGAAATTGCCGAGCTAATGTTTACCGATAACGATGAATTATCTGGAATAATTGCCGCACAAATTGCTGCAACCAAATTAATTCTTTTAACTGGCGTTGATGGTGTTTATTCAAATAATCCTAAGCATAAAGATGCTCAACTAATTTCTGAAATTAATTTAAATGATAAATTTAATTTAGAAAATTTTGGCACATCTACATTAGGCCGTGGTGGCATGTATAGCAAACTGAATACAGCTAAAAGGATGGCAGCAATTGGAATCACTACACATATTGCCAATGCAGCAACACCTGATGTTTTAAAACGCATCGTCTTTGATTCTGCCAAACCTGGAACCTTAATTCATCCAGACAAAAAGAAATCTTCAATAATTCGTTATATTGGTTTTAATTCAAATACTAATTATGCTTCAATTGTTATTAATAATATTTTAGTAAAATTGTTGCTAGAGCAAAAAAAGGTAATTAGCATTCTACCTGTAGGAATTATTGCAATCCAGGGAACATTTGCTAAGGGCGAAATTGTTGAAATAAAAACTAGTGATGGATTAAAAGTTGGTGCAGGAATTGCAAAATATAGTAATAGTTATTTACAAAATTATTTAATGCAAAATAACTGCCCTACTTTTATTCATTATAATTATTTATTTATTGATTATTCAGTAAATTATTTAAATGAGGAAGTACAATGAATCACATTATGAATAATTTGAGCCAAATAAAAAATATCTATCAAAACCTTCCACCTTTGTCCACTTTAAAACGCAATAAAGTTTTATCTGATTTAGCCCAAAATTTAAAAAATCAGCAAGAATTAATTTTGGCTGAAAATAAAAAGGATTTATTGTTAATGAATAAAAACGATCCTAATTATGATCGTTTAGAACTAACTTTATCTCGAATTAATAGTATGATAGACGGCATTTACACAGTAATTAAATTAAAGAGTAATTTAAATAAAACTCTTACCAATAAAAAATTGCCCAACGGTTTAGTTATTAAAAAGGTTGCTACACCGCTTGGTTTAGTTGCCATAATTTTTGAATCCCGTCCAAATGTTACAATTGATGTATTTACTTTATGTTTTAAATCAGGAAATGCTTGTATTCTTAAAGGAGGCAAAGAAGCCACACTGACTAACAAAATACTTGTTGCTATTATTCATGCCACTTTACGCCAAAATAATTTACCTGAATGCTTATGCTATTTACTTCCAAATGCACGCAAATATACAAATACAGTACTATCAGCAACAAATATTATCGATGTATGTATTCCTCGTGGAAGTAGTAGGCTAATTAACTATGTACGAGACAATGCTAGAATTCCGATAATTGAAACAGGTGCTGGAATTGTTCATGTTTATTTTGATAAAGAAGGGGATATAGCTAAAGCCAAAGCAATAATTTCCAACGCCAAAACCAGGCGTGTGAGCGTATGTAATGCCCTAGATTGCTTAATAATTCATCAACAGCGCTTAAATGATTTGCCACAATTATTAGAAGATTTAGCACAACGCCGTGTAGTAATTTATGCTGATATGGCAAGTTATACGGCATTAACTAACAAATATCCTAGTGATTTATTAAAAGTTGCGGATAACACAAGTTTCGGTACTGAATTTTTGGATTATAAAATGGCAATTAAAACAGTAAGCAACATTAATGAGGCAATTCAACACATTCATACATATTCTTCGTTTCATAGTGAGGCTATTATTAGCGAAAATAAACAGGCAATAAAATTATTTTTAAATAAAATTGATGCTGCTGCAGTCTATGTAAACGCTTCAACCGCGTTTACAGATGGTGGAGAATTTGGCTTAGGCGCTGAAATTGGTATTAGTACTCAAAAATTACATGCTCGTGGTCCAATGGGATTAAATGAGTTAAATAGTTATAAGTGGATAATCCATGGTAATGGACACATTAGATCTTAACTAGTTTTTATCACGCTTACCATATTGTTCTGAAATTGCAATTTGTTGCTGCATAAAACTACTAATTTCTTCAATTTTTTCAAACATATTGCGCCTATTGCGTTGTGATTTAGCTCCTGGAATTGTAAATTCTCGACGAATAGTTCCAGGGTTACTACCCCAGACTAAAATGCGATCGGACATCATTACTGCTTCTTCGACATTATGCGTAACTAAAATTATTGATTTGGTATTAATTTCTTTATTTTCCCACAGGCTAAGAACATCATTACGAATTTTACTACTAGTATAGATGTCTAATGCTGAAAATGGCTCATCCAAAAGTAATAAATCTGGTTCAATTACTAAAGCACGCGCAAAACCAACCCTTTGCCGCATTCCACCAGATAGCTCCTTTGGATATGATTGTTCATATGAACTAAGACCAATTATATCTAATATGCGTGTTACTTTTTTGCGAATAAGGTCTTTATTAAGATTTAAGGCATCGAGGCCAAAAGCCACATTATCAAACACGGTGAGCCATGGCAATAGTGCAAAGTTTTGAAAAACCATGCTTATATGTTTTGATGGTTGCGTGATTAATGTATCACAACAAGTAACAGTACCAGTAGTAGGACTAGATAATCCTGCAATAATGCGCAAAAATGTTGATTTACCAGTTCCAGATTTGCCAAGAAACGATACAATCTCATTTTCCTTAACACTTAAATTAATATCAGAAATAACTTTAATTGATAAATTTTTATCAAATGCTTTACTTATATTCTCAGTTTGCAAAATTATCTTATTAGCCATAGCGTTTCCTAATTTTTTATTACAATTTATTCAATGCGATATTTTTTTTCAGCAATTTTATACATCGGCTTCCAAATAAATACAATGCATAAGGCAACCATAATACACATAACAGTACAACCCAAGGCGGCTTGTGCTAAAGAAGCATTAGCACTATTGGCTTGAATATATGAACCAAGTCCTCGTGTTGTTGTTGATCTTGCCCCCCAAGTAATTATTTCTGATACGACAGCTGCATTCCAAGCACCACCTGCTGCCGCAATAATTCCAGTTACTATATATGGGAAAATAGCAGGAATCATAAATTTACGCCACCATAAAAAGCCTTTTACTCTAAATAAGCGACTTACTTCTAACAAATTATTGGGTAATGAGGATGCACCAGCAATTACGTTAAATAGTATATACCATTGAGTACCCATCATAATTAAAAAGATAGATAAAATTCCTAAATCATTGTTATGTGAAATTAAAAGTATTGCAATTAAAGGATAAAGTAAATTAACAGGAAGTGCAGCTAATATTTGAATAATAGGCTGAAAAATATTCATAACTTTAGGATTTAACCCAATCCAAACTCCTAATGGCACAAAAATAGCAATACTAATTAATAGTGCTATAAACACTCTAAAGCCAGTTAGTAACATCAATATCGGCATTTTAGAGAACTCAAGGTGGGGTAAATAATTCCATAGTTTTATTCCAAGGTATCCACAAATGGCAATAATAATTGGATACCAAAACCAACTAATAACCTTTTTCTGCGTTGGCGTGATTTTATATTTGCCCAACCAAGATTTACTAATAAAATATGAAACTGGGTAGATAAAAAAATAACAAAAATTACGAA
>JAPJMP010000184.1 GCA_026461645.1 Burkholderiales bacterium | reverse complement strand
GTTTCTAAATATGTTTTATTTGGATTAGATTTTTGAGTTGATGCTGATGTATCAAAATCTTTCATTGCTTCATGTGCTGGTTTTCTGGATTCAAGCTGTATTTGGGTTGTGGCACCTTCTGGTTTATTAATTAAATAGTCAGTTTGCCTTGCTGATAAATCAGCTATGTTTGTAGGTAGCTCTTTACTTTCACTAGATGAGGTTAGATCAAAATCATTAATAGCGTTTTTGGGTATATTCAATTCAGTGTGTAATTTATCAATGAATTCTATGGCATCATCATCAGAATTAAAGACAAAACCAAGTTGTGGATCTTCATTCCCAGACATCATATAATCATGAATAAATAATTTCTGTGCTTCTATATAGTACTTACTATCAACCGCAACAGGAAAACCTTGCATCTGTTTATCTATTTCACCAGCGGTTAATAATGCAGTTTTATTGTTATACTCCACTATTTTTTGATATAACTCAGGATTCTTGATTTGTAATTCTTTGGCTTCTGTGCTCTCCAAGTCCAACCGTTTTTCAAAGCCTATTACATGGCTGGCTATTTTCTGAGCATCACTTACTGCAGCAAAGAATTCAGTATAGTCATTGTTTAGCACTTCCAGGTAAGAACCCAAATAGGCTGAATGGTTTTGAATGTCGAGTTTTAAATTTAAATCTGACGACATGAAAACACTAGCTAACTCTGCTCTTAACTCTTCCCGGGCATAAGCCAAATGGTCGCCATTAATTTCACCTTCAACTTTAAGATTACGCGGTAGACCATCACCCTTAGTCCAATGACCAATTTCATGAAGGGCTGTTGAGTAATAAGCTTCAGGGCTTTTAAATGATTCTTTAGGTGTTAAATGAATTTCATGCCTCTTGGGACTATAATAATTTTCATTGGCATTATCATGAAATATTTTAGCACCGGAGGCAACTAAAATACCTTCAGCACGATTGATTGGTTCAAAGTTATTTAATGGTTTAATTTCTAACTCTGGCACATTTAGTAATTGTGAATAGTTGAAAATAGGAAATGATTTCATAACTGCTACAGAAGATATTTTTATGTCAGCACCAGTAGCATTATTTAATTCAGTAACAAATAATAGCAGTTGTGCTTTATCTGATGATGTAGTAAATTGAGCTACCTTATTTACTGCATTTCTAATTTCAATAGATTTTGCTGGATAATGAGTTCTGTAGTGATCAATAATTTTGGCAACATAACCATCAACAGATTTAGCTTTAATGTAGTAATCTTTGCTACCATCATTAAGACTTACATTAAGATCATAAAAACTGGCTTGTGCAGCTTTAGACCCTTTAGCTATTTGATAACCTGCTGCTATAGCTTGCTTAAACGTACACCATCTAGGATCAATAGTATCTAATTCTGTTTGTTCTAGTGATAGAACCAAAAAATTAACGCCACGGTATTTGGTACCAGTTATCGGATTATATGGAGCTTCTCTACTTGCTATGTTTGTCCAGGTTTTTTGCCAAACTCCATCACGGTTTTTCATCGAGTTAATAATAGTATCTACTAATTCTTTACGTGGATTTTTATCTGTTGCCATTATTCGTCTCCTTCAAGCTCACGGCATATAGCCAAGTCATGATTAATTTGTTCTAAAGTCAATCCATACTTGGATATAAAATAATCGGTTAATACTTCCTCTTCAATTGCCGGTGGTAGTGAAATATCCAATTCCACTGGCATGTATGAATTAATACTTAGAGCAAATATTTCGTTATCACTTGTAGTTTGGTTGTGCCGGGCTAGTCGCTGTTTTTGATTCATAAACATGGCTTTTATCCTCTATAACATAAATTTTTACTAAATTAAAATCCACCATATTTTTGGTTTTAGTTAATTGTGGTGGGTCAGTAAAAATATAGTTTGCTTGAAATAGTTCATTTATTTTTTTAACGTAACGTAAATTCTCTGAGTTAAAAAATACAACAGATACCCCAATTCCATTTTTTTTGACATATTCCATTACTGATTTAATTCGTGGATCAGAAGGTTTGATTTCATCAATATCAGGATTTAATGTAATTGGGTCACTGGTTAACATTTGGATTTTAGTTGTAGACTCGCTATTTTTGAATAAATTATATTGATAGCTATTACTCATTGTTGCATTGGCAATGATTGTGTATACACTCAATATCAAAATGGTTAAAATACTATTTGTAAAATTTTTCATTGCCATACTCCACTCAAATTATTCAGCCTCATTACAGTAAATATTCGTGACATACTCGATGGCTTCATAAAAAATAGTTGCATCGAAATACAAGCATCCCAGAGTGATAGTATTGTGGGAGGTTAAAATAGTATTGTGCTTCTGACCAAACTCCATCATTACATCAACTAACTGTTGATGTTGTCTAAGCTTTAGGTTCTGATTAATGATTAAGGCTGTAATGATAAAAATGATAGTTTCAGAATTATTCATCATTTTTTTGACCATGTTTAAATCCCTGGTAATAAGGCTATACATGAAGATAAACTGATAAATTACACGGAGTTTGATAATTTCTTCATCTGGTATATCAAGGTCGAGTCTGATAATGAATTTATCTACTAACCTAGATGTACAGTCTTTAAATTTAGTTGGACGTTTTTTAATATAATTACTTAAGTTCTTAGCAATGTCATAATTGTCGATATACATGATTAACCTTTCAGTAAAATGTATGAAGTTAGATTTTAGAACAGGAACTTTAAAATCCCACACGAAAAACTTACGTGAAGTTAAAAAATATTTAACTTAAGTTATACGAATAATGCAGTTTCTATCTAAACTATTAAATGGAATTAGAGGTCTACTGGTAATACGTTGTAGAGTATCAAGGCTTAATTCTTTGATTTTACGATTTTTATCATATTCAATATAACCAGTAGAACGTAAGAACTCATTTACAAATCTGGGGGTTAATTCATCAGATTTTGCTCTATGGAATGGAAATACTATGTCTGCCAATTGTTGCTGATTAGTTTTTTTAGCCATTTCGCTGGAAATAAAAGTACCAAAGTACTTTAAGGATTCAAAAGCAAAAAATAAAGATTTCTCACGAATATTACTTTTAAACACTTTACTAAGGGTAATTAATGGTCGGAACATATTTTCATTAAATATACGCGACAGGAATTGTGCAATTTCAATATAATTGTAAATTTTAATTTCTTTAATCTGGTTGCCACCAAGAGTCGTAGTTTCCACTAAAATGAATAGGATATAAATTGATGGTATATCTAAGAACGCTCCTTCTTTGAATGAAGCATTAATTGCACAAAGACCAGTGCCATCATTACTAAGAATACTTGATAATGTTTCTGCGTACTCAGGCGAGTGTTTTCTATCATTAGCTACCATTTCAACTATATCCAAGCCGATAAAATCTTCTGGATCTTTAATATCTGTCTGAAAGTCCCGAATTAGTCGAGAATCGAAATTAGTAATTTTATTCCGACTTGTTAAATGAATTACGTAATTTGGCTTAAATGATTTAATAAAAAATTTAATCATTTCATGAGTAGTGCTTTGTGAAATCATCATGTAACCTCTTATAATTTTATGTAAAGTTCAAAAGCTATATCCATTGAAAATAGCGATACATACCTGGATTGCCGATTATAAATAACTTATCAGCTAGATTTACTGGGTTTAAAATGTTTTTAGCTGTTTTTAAAGTTGGCACTAAAATTAAATAGCTTAGTGTCTTTGGCTAATCTCTAATTCATATATTCCCTGTTAGTGAAAGCTTAGTATAGAATCTCTCATATCTTCTTATAGATGCTGATATCCATGGTAGTTTACTCCAATAATTGATAATAATTAAACGATAGATAAACAAATATTTGTGTGATTAATAATACAAAAATGAAGTTAAAAATTTACGCTTCTTTCGTTTTAAATTAAATATAGGTTGATTAATACTTGGGTCTAATAAACTGACTGCATCTTGTTTAAATTTATTAATTATGTTATTTTTAATTGTTTTATATTCCACGATTGCTTGCTCATAATGGAAAAATGAAATATCAATATTTTGATTGCTTTTAGTTGAATTAGAAATTACAATTTGTGATTCCCAATCTGGCAAATAACAAATGAAATATCCTAAATTTGCCAGCATTGCTTTTAATTTTAGTGGGTTAATAATGTACTTAGTTTGATAATAGTTAAGCTTCAGTATTTCAATACTACCGTTTACCTTAGAAGCTAGGATGCAAAATTTAAAAAAATTCCCACACTCGTTAATTCCTAGTTCAAAGCTAATCCGATATGTATTAAAAATTATTGAACGTTTTTTTGTATAATTAATACACCAAAAGGTTAATAAAGCATATGGTGACAGTATGTACATTACATTTAAATGCCAGAAAATAGCTATTAGGACTAAAATGACATAGCCAATGCTAATAATATACATGACCGCTGAACTTGAATATTTGATATGTTTCATCAATTTGCCCTTTTATAGTGTAGCTGACAGAATTTTAGGCGATATTTTTTAAAATCCCACACGATAAACTTACGTGAGAATAAAATAAATTATATAATTTTTAAAATATGTGATAGTAATAGATTTAAAG
>JAPJMP010000183.1 GCA_026461645.1 Burkholderiales bacterium | reverse complement strand
CTAATATTGTCATCTTTATTGCTCCTATGCTTATTGATATAAGCATTAGTATACTATAAATCTTATAGCATTATCTACTAGGAGCGGATTGCCGTGTTTTTAAACCAATAATAGTGATTATTTCAATTACTTACATCTCAAATTTATAGTACAATAAGGGAATAAAATATATTGAGGAATAATTTGATGCATACATTAAACTTATTATTTTTAGGATTGGTAATTGTAGTTTTATTACTTAAACTTTATTTAAATCAACGCCAAATTGGTGCAATTAACAATCATTATACTCAGGTCCCAGTTAAATTTGCCGCTTCAATTACGTTGGAACAACATCAAAAGGCAGCTAAATATAATATTAATAAATTAAAGGTTGATAATGTGCAAAATATTTATGCCACAATTTTGCTATTAGGCTTTACTTTAGGCGGTGGAATTAATTTAATCAATAATTTATGCGCTAAGTTAAATGCTACTGCTTTAACATATGGGGTAATAGTAATTGCTGCCTTTACCTTAATTAATGCTGTGCTTAATCTACCATTTAGTTTCTATGATACTTTCAAAGTAGAACAAAAATATGGCTTTAATAATACTACGCTTAAATTATTTATTGTTGATTTAATTAAAAGCACCTGCTTAATGCTGCTAATTGGAATTCCATTGCTTTATTTAATTCTATATTTAATTATGTCTGTTACCACATGGTGGTTGTGGGTATGGTTGGTATTTGTTATTTTTAATTTAACTATTATGGTTATTTATCCGCTGTTTATTGCCCCTTTATTTAATAAATTTAGCCCACTTGAAGATGAAAATTTAAATCAGCGAATTAATCATTTACTTGAACGCTGTGGGTTTAAGGCTAAAGGTGTTTTTGTTATGGATGGTTCACGCCGTTCTAGTCATGGTAATGCCTATTTTACTGGAATTGGTAAAAGTAAGCGCATTGTTTTTTTTGATACTTTAATTAAAAATCTTGCAGTTGACGAAATTGAAGCCGTGCTAGCGCATGAATTAGGTCATTTTAAGAAAAAACATATTTTACGCAAAATAATTATTGCTTTTGCTCTTAATTTAGTTGTTCTATATTTATTAAGTTTATTAATTACACAACCGTTATTTTATAATGGCTTAGGAGTAAATACAGTTAATGTTCATAATGGTTTAATTTTATTTACTATTTTAATCGGTTTAGTTGGCGTACCATTAAAACCTTTATCAGCTTACTTCTCCAGAAAAGATGAATTTGAAGCTGATAGTTTTGCTGCTCAATATAAACATAAAGATTTTTTAATTAGTGGCTTAGTAAAATTATATCGGGATAATGCAGCAACATTAACTCCGGATAGCCTTTATGCTACTTTTTATTATTCCCACCCCCCGGCAACTATTCGTATTGAACATTTAGAGGCGCAGTAAATTAAAGCCACTGCAGTTACTGGTTTAATTGTTAATAGCTATGGGTATCAATATGTTGTTGCGGTTGCGCAACAACAATACCAAGCAGTTAGCAAGAGCAAAAAAACCGAATACGTAGTAGGTGATCAAGTAGAAGTAAATATTTTAAACCAGCAGCAATTGCAAATTATTAAATTAGTTGCGCGTAAAAACTTAGTCTACCGCATGGACCACAACCGCAGTAAAATCATAGCAAGTAATATTGATAGTTTATTTATTGTGATTGCAGCCAAACCAAATTTTAATATAAACTTCTTAAATAGTTGCTTAATTTTTGCTGAAAGTGCTGAAATTCCAGCTGTAATTATTATTAATAAACTCGATTTAGTTGAAACTCAAGAGTTAGTAAAGCAGGTTGAAAATTTATATTCGCAACAATTACATTATTCAGTCTTAAAAATATCGGCGCTTGATGACTGTAGTAATTTAATTTCTCAGTTGCAAAATAAACGAACATTGTTACTAGGTCAATCAGGAGTGGGTAAATCTACTTTAATCAATAAACTAATTCCTAATGCCATGACGCGTACTGGAATAATAAGTAAATCAGAGGCTAGTGGCTGTCACACTACCACCAATGCCACTTTGTATCAACTTGATTCCACTACCTCAATCATTGATTGTCCAGGTTTACAAGAATTTGGTTTATATCATTTACAACTTGAAAATTTAGTTTATTATTTTCCGGAATTACAGCCATATATTAACAAATGCAAATACCGTAATTGTAAACATACACATGAAACTCAATGCGCCATAAAAGATGCTTTTGCCGATAGCGCTATTGATGTGATGCGCTATAATTTTTTTCAAGCGTTAAGCGCAAAATTAGCCAATAAAAGTAAATATTAAACTGTTACATTAACTCCATTTTAACTAACTGCAACTAGATAATACAAATTTAAAAAACGGTACTGCTAAACTACTTTGCTGCGTATAAGTAGTTTAAGACACAGTACCGCATTAATGAATGTTTAATTAAACTATTATTGTGACAATACTTGCAAACTCCATAAATGGTCAATGGTGCCGTTATCTTCATACTGCTGTATTAAAGATGAATCAGCGGTGCCCATATTATTTACGGACATTACTAATTTGCTACCACGATTAATTAGTTTATACTGCCCATTACTTCCAGGAATTAACCCCCATTGTGCATAATAAGGATAGGCCCAACTTTGAGTTAAATTGATATTAGATGCATATAAGTTGTCTGGAGATTGAGCATATGAATTAGCATAAATAAATTTTAAATAAAACCAATAATTATCAACCGGAATAATTTGAAATTGTTCACCTACATTACTAGAGTCAACTGCTAATTGAGTTAAATTTGGCGCATACGAAGCATTATAATTTATGGCCTTATGTGAATTAAAATTAACAATATTAACTACTTTATTCGCTAGACTATTTAATGGTTGTAAAGAATCCGCAAGTGATGCTGCTGGAATTATTTGCCATAGATGATCGGTTGTTCCGCTATCACTATATTGAACTACAGAACTACCAATAGACTTTGACATACCAGCCACACCTAACAATAAGTTACTTGCTTTATTGAATATTCGAAACTGACCATTGGCATTGTAATCCATAACTCGCCACAGTTGACTATCACTATTTGCATCAGGCTGCATTTGCATAGCAAGGCTTAATTGACTACTACCACCCGGAACAGTTAGTAACATTCCAGTATTAGCATTAATAATTTTAAACCAATTACCTGGTACAGTTTGCAAAATCCACCTTGTATCAGGTAAATCATTCCCCGATTGTTGGACTATCATAGAACCTGAATTTGGTGAACCTAAAGCTAAATTAGAATTAACATTTCTAATTACAAAGCTACGGTTACTCATAACCTGAAAACGTGATACACCCCATGGTGCTGGACTATTTGCTGCACTTAAATATAAATTACTAGTATACACCGGCGACATTAAATTAATTACAGTTGAAGTGTTAAGCCCAGTGCTACCTCTAATTTGCCCAGTAATTTGATTATTAGCAGTACATGGAGTAGTTGTGCATAGATAATAGTTAGTTGGAACACGTACTGCACCATTAATACTTCTATCATCATAAAAATTAATTATAATTTGCTGTACGAGAACTGGATAAGTAAAACTCAAAGTTAGAGTATCACTAGAATTAGAACTACCATAAGTTGTCCATCTACTATTTTGTGGAACACCAAGTCTATAGACAATACCGGAAACAACGTTTGCAGGGCTATCACCAGCTGATGTACTACCTGCAAAAGTAGCTGTAGTTTGAGTTAAATATGAATTTTTTTGCGAATTAATCGCAATATCAACTAAATTATTGGAATCATCTGCTACTATAGCCGGCCCTACGTTTACTTGTAATTTAGGAGTAAGATGAGCTTGCTGTGCTACTTGCTTACCATCAACGTAAACATGTAATCCAGCTCCTTGGTAGTAACGAGTTCCATCTTGATCCCATAGCACAGTTAAATTATGTCCATGGTATGGTACATTTTCTATAATGAAATACGGCCAAGTCTCTGGAATTAATGGCTGAATTATTACAGTATTATCTGCTTGTGCACGAATACCAAATAGACCTGAAATAACATTATCATTATAAGTCGAATGATTGTAATCTTCACTATGATTAGTTGTATCATAATCCCACTGATTTAAATCAGGATCATGTGCTTCTGCAACATAAGGTTTGCCATTTTTAAACATTGATGCTGTATATTGCATAAACGAATTTATGTAATCGGTTGCAGTAATTACTGGTGAAACTTTTTGATAATCATCTAAATAATTGGCCAATGCAGTAAGTGCTAACGAGGAAACATATGGCCATTGTGGACCAGTCCAATGACAACAAGACCCGGCATCACGCCAGTACCAAGGGCTACTGTGTTCAGCTGACCTTGGTCCATAAGCTGCAGCAAAACCTGATGTACTATTTAGATATGGAGCCCAAGCCGCATCTTCACCTGCATATGCCAAATAAAAGGCCCACGGTGCATAACCGAATAATTCACGTGTAGTAACCTTAACTCCTTGCGTGCTTCCACCTTTGCCAATTGGATAAAAGAAATTACCACCACTATCCCACATTTGCTTATTTACACTAGCTTGTAATTGATTAGCTAATGCTGTATACTGAGTTTGAATGTCAGATTTTCCAGCTAATTGAGCAATATTTGCAATAGCCTTAGCCTCACCATACATAACTGAATTAATTAATGGGCGATAACTTATGCCACCATGATATGGATCTCCTGGCTCTAGTTGATAACCTGTTGGACTATATTCTGAAGCCTCCCAAACAGGTGCTATATAATACATTCCAATACTGCTATCATAAAGGTTAGACCATTTTTGATATTGGCTAATTAAATTGTTTAATTGACTAATGGCAAAAGCACTATCACCAGTAGCTAAGTAAAAATCCCATACTGCTGAAGCAGCCCAAAAGGCGTATTCATGCGACCAATCAACTCCAGTACCAAGAAAATCATTTTGTGCTTTAGGAAAAATTCCAGGACCAGATAGCCAATAATTTATCACATCTTTATCATATTGAGAATCACGTAGCCACCTACCTTCATTAATATGATGACCTGCTGCGGCATTAACTCCGCCATAAGGGGCTCCATAACTAACAGGCTGTAAAAATTCAGAGCTCAAATATCCATACTCAGTACTAGTGTACACTAAATGTTCATGATATGTTTCCCAACGATAATAATAAACTTGAGCAATCGAATTATAGTTACTTGGCACTTCAATTAAAGGAATATTATCTTCTAACCAACTACTATCTTGATTATTGCCTAATACATTATATGGATTTAAAAATGAAGTTCCTGGTGGCTCATCATTAACT
>JAPJMP010000182.1 GCA_026461645.1 Burkholderiales bacterium | reverse complement strand
TAAAATCTTTTTAAATATTTATTCATATGGTATGAAGTATATGCACAGTATGCATAGTAATTATGTTGCATACAGTATGTATGGTAATTTATGGTTTCAGTAGCGCTATTATTTCGGCGTATAAACCGCTAATTTCTGCAATAGCTTTAGGGTCTTTTAAATGTAGAACTGAGGTTCCTAAGGATGCTTGTGTATATGCGGTTCTCTGGAAAATATTTGAATTTAACATCTCTATGCCAAAGTCTTTTAAAATTGATAAAACTTCATTATTCATACTATTAGTTTGACGCATACTTATAACTAATTTAGAAATTAAGTTTTCATTTTGTACTAAAACACTATTAATAACTTTTTTTATTCCGACTGCTGCCCACAAATCAGGTGGGGTTGGCTTTATAGGTACAAGCGCTAAGTCTGCAACCAAAAGTGCAGATTGAGAAAATTCACTATCAGCCGCCGGAGGGCAATCAACAATTATGTAATCATAATTATGGATATGTTTTTTAATTTCATTATGTGCTTTATCATTTGTATTTGATAGGCCTATTACTGGGGCTGGATATGGGTTATTATCGCTGGCAGCTGATGCCCATCTTGTAGCTGTTCCTTGAGGGTCTCCATCTACTATTAATACTTTAAAGCCATTTTTAACAAAAGCAGGAACTAGATTCATTGTCACTGTCGTTTTGCCACAGCCCCCTTTTTGATTAGTGATCACGATTATTTTCGCTGGCATGTTTAAACTCTCCGGTTGTTAAATATAGACATATATTACGTATAGTATGCAATGTGCATACTATATACTATCATATTTTAAATACAATGCATACATTATTTACCGTAAGTAATGTGCGTACAGTGCGTATGTTGCTTATAGGGGGAAACTTTTGTGCTCCTAACTAAAAACAAATTTATTATTAAATTACTTTATCTTAAGCAGCGATTGTGAATTAACGGAAATAAGCGGTGGTCATAATTGTGGGTAACGGCTCTCGTTATCCATCAATTTGTCCACGGTTTATTCTGTGGTTTTGCGTTAGCTAAAAATTCACAGATAGCGGATACTCATTTTATTATAGTAAGTATAGATGCAGTTAATTGAGTCTTTAAAATTGCATAGTGGTTTAATGCAGATAATGTTTTCTGAACTTCATAATCAGGTGCTGTTTCACAGATTAAATAAATATTTTTGAAAATATTGTAGCTATTTTCCTTGGTTATTTGGTTATAGAATCGGTTTGTAGTAACTAATAGTATCTCTGGGGTTATGGTTTGTTTTATGTATTTTAACGCACCTTCCAATTCAGTAAAATAAAACTTTGAATTATCTATGTATAGAAATATTTTTTGCCACTCTGATATGATATACATATCATCGGTAACAATGAAGAATATTGTATTATCAGTGTAGGGGATTTGAGATCTCCACCAAGAAGGTGTTGATAATGGAATAGTAATTGTTACAGTAGTGCCGCTACCTTCTTGTGACTCTAAGTTGAGGCTGCCTTGGAGACTTTGAAAATATTTTATAGCAGAATTAAGCCCGATTCCATTACCTACGTGTTTTAAACTTTTGCCTAGCTGTACATTTATAAGCTCTTGCTTAGGTATACCATGACCGGTATCTTTTATTTCTATAATGACATTTCTTAAATGTTGAATTGTATTAATTGTTATTGATTTTTGCTGACTGGTTAGACTCTCGTATGAGTTATTTAATAGATTTACTAAGGTGTCTTCTAGCTCTATTGGGGCGGTGTATATCCAGCTTGTGCTATTGCAAGTGACTAGATAATCACATTGGTCATGGTGTATTTTAAAGTCATTTATAATTTGGTTTATTGATTGCTCAACAATAAAGTATCTAGGTTGAGATAAATTATCATGGCTTTTGTATTCAGAGCTACTTTCTCTAAAGTCATGTAGGATTTTTGAGGTTAAATTATAGATACTATTAATATAGCGCTCAAGTAAAGATAATTCAGAGGTAGCAGGGCTATTCAGCTTAATTTTTGGCATAACAGCTCGAATGCCGTTAATAGGGTTATTTAATTTGTGCGCCATTTCGCCCGCAACTGTCTCTAGTTTTGTATAAACTTGCTGAGTGTTATATTTATTAACAACTTCAATTAATGTATTTAACTCGGCTAAAAATTCGGGTTTTGTAGATAATTTGTGCTCACTATTATACAAACTATCCGTAATATGCTTGATAGGCACAATCAATTCTTTTTCAATAATGGCCTTTAAATAACGATGACTAATCAATAAGCAAGTAAGAAATATAGATAATGCAAAGATTATAGAAATTAGAAAAAAATTGGGGGTTTCGTAGGAAACACTAACATTAAGTAAATTATTTGTTGAGTAGCTGCTGCTGTGGAATAAGCCAAATTTTGCCGAAAATGGTTGATAATAAAACTTAAAAGTTGAATTTTCATCTGTCACAATGTGAGGCTCTAACTTATGTAGCTGCAACAAATATTCATTTGAATTGAAGTAAACTATCATTGAGTCATCACATCCACCTAGAGATGAGTTTATTTTATTTCCTAGATAACAAATATCTATTTTTGTAAAAAAATCAGTAGGTTTTCCGTAAGAAAATATATTTTGGTTAATGCTATTTATAATTTTGACACCTTTTATTAGCTTGGGGTCAAAGTTAGAAAAAGTCCAGCGTATTGACGAAAAATACTTTTGCCTGCTAACATCACCTGAGCGTAAATAACTAATAAAATTTGGGTCATTTGCAATTATGGCAAATTGTGCGGACAAGTTATATTGTAGGTTTTTATTTGCGTTATCTACAAGTGATTTATACGTTTGCCGATTTAATTGTCGATTAATTAAAAAGATGGTAGCAAAGAATATCGCAGAGATTACGATACTAATAATCAGAAATATACTAACGATTCGTTTGATGTTTTTCTGAAATTTATATAGATCATTTTGGGTGGATATACGCTTACCCATTGTTATCTAGGAACTTTAACTTGATTTTCTCCCATTCTGAATTGTAATAGTCCTGAAAATCATACACTGGCTGAATCATATTATAATACTGTAAATTATCTTTTGCTTGATTATAGATATTGGCATATGATTTATCTTTAATATCATTTTTAAAGTATGGGGAAAAATAATATGTATCATCTTCAAAGTATTTTAGAAGTAGGGGAGAGGCTAAAACATCGGCTACGCATTTAGCTTGTGGCGTATCTTTCATTTGCACTACTAAATCGGTACAAACGGAAGTGGCGTCGGTTGGCATAATGAATTTATAAGGTTTATGTGATTTTTTTATATAGAGTAGGGCATCCCCTGACCACATATAAGCAAATGCAAACTTAGGACTATCATAGACTTTATTGAAGTCAGATGTAATATAAACATGGGTATTTTGTGTTAGTTTTTTCAGGTTGTCATATGTTAATTTGGTTTGGTGATTAATTTTATATTTATCTTTATACGCTTCTGTTACTAAATTGCCGATTTCACCGGAGTCATCAACTAAAATGACATCATTATTTTTTGCATTCTTAAAAATATCAAAAATATTTTGATCTGGGGTTATATTTATTACGTTCGGGTTATATAGGAACCCAACCATAGCGTGCGTAAAAAATGCCACATTATGGGCATAGTGGTGAGTTTGATAATAGTTTTTGAAATACGGGTAATAGTTGTTAGATACTTTCCATAAATCACTATTAACTTGAGGGAGTTGATCTTTAACGCTACCATAGATAAGATTAGAGAAAATCATCACATCATAATCATTTTTACGTTGGTTAAAGGTATTTAAAAACTCCGAATTAGTATAATAAATGTCATGTGAAAATTTTACATTACATTTATTTTCAATAACTTTAGTTATCTTCGGGTCGTCTAAAAATCCAAAAAAGGCTATGGCATTAACCGTTTTCTTTGATTCTGAATAAGCAGTACCAAAGATAGTTATTAGAGAAAAAGTCAGTAATAATTGTTTAGGTTTCATGAGCAGGCATCCTATATATCGTTTTGACTAACTAAATCTTGTGTATTAATGACCTGGGCGAATCCAAAAGCTAGGTTTTTTATCGCTGCCATATGTAATTCTTTATTAATTGTTCCGGTTGCATCATTAATAAAAAATACATTATATCCCCGCATAAATGCATCTCTTGCTGCTGTTTCACAACAACAGTTAGTCATCACCCCACAGATAATAACGTCCGTTATGTGGTTAGATTTTAGTATCTGATCTAAGTCAGTACCACAAAAAGCACTATATTGGCTCTTATCTATAATCAATTGATTGGTTGTATCTAGCTCAGGGATAATTTGCCAGCCAGCACTACCTTTTTCTAGTTTGTCGCCTCCCCACCAGTCAATCATATGTTGCGATGTATCTGAGCTATCATTATGTCTAACGTAAATGGTTTTAATCTTTTTCAGATTAGCAAAATCAATCAATGATTGGACATTACTAATTTGCTTGTTAGAAATCATTTGCGAGTCTGAGCGGAAGGTTTCTTGCATCTCAATTACTAATAATGCAGCCTTTCCCGGGTTTAATTGACTTTTATGTGTATTGTATTCCTGAATATCATCTAGATTAATTTCATAGTTCATTAGATTACTCCTTGTAGAAATTGTGTATCTTCAATTTTAGATAGATGGTAATAATATTGCCCAAATTTGGTAGCAGGGTAAAAATAATCGCTTATTTGAATATTTTTAGGGATTTTAAAATTAGGTATCAATTGGCGAGATTTAACTTTATCAAGTAATGAGTGGTCTATATGCTCATACATATCGCAAAACACGTCTAGGTCTTTATCTGTATATGTATTTATAATAAAGGAATCCGTTTTATTTTTCATTAAAAATGAACCTGTGTTACTTAACAGATAATATTCAACGATATTATAATTGGTGATAGAGCTATTAATTAATTCGGCAAAAGCTGTGTCAAATAGAAAATCAAATTTATTCTCTAAGAGGCCACAGTAATTTTTTGTTGCATTTATAAAGTATTTCAATTGCAATGCATTAATGGTTATTACTAGGTCATTAAACGTAGTTGGCTTGCCCTTAGGTATATAGTTGTCAACCCTATTTTCATTCACTGCGGTAAGCGCGTCTAGTGGTTTATATTCTCCCGTTAGGAGTATTTTTATAATGTCAATTTTACTGTTAATTTGATTACAGAGTTCAATCCCATTCATTTCAGGCATTTTATAGTCTACAACAACAATTCCATATTTATTATATTTATCATCATTATTCATAAAAGTTTGAATGTTTTTAAAAGTAAATTTAACAACGGATTCATTATCTGTTGTTAATGCATCAATATTTTGCTCGTCTGTAATGTCATCAAATATTTTTATCATACCAACATGATTTTGGGTTAGTGCTTCAATAGCTTTATATGGATCGCTTTCGGTTGCGATATTATTTGATAAATCTAGGTGATGGTACGACTCTAATAAATCATTATCATCATCAACGAACAATATTTTAAGTGGGAAATAAAACATTGGGATTAGTGGTTTCATTATTGTTTAACTCCTTGGAGATAGTCGTTACCAGCTTCAAATAAAAGTAAATTATTAAAGAATTTTGCAATTGGTTCTATTTGATCTTGTGGTATGCGTTGCTCATTATTATCATTTTCAACAATAATAAATGTGCTACTGGTACTAATTACATTAAATTCAACGATTTGGCCTTGATAACGGGCAATAAATACACCGTCCGTGTTTATTTGATCAATTTTGCAGTAAAGCTTGTAATGTTCAATTTGTAGGTGCTCTAGTGCCTCTATTTTTAATGCTACGAAGGTGTTATGAATATAAGGCAAGTATTCCTGAATAAGCATAGGAACTTTGGTTGTTTCAGTAACTTCCAAAGTTTGTATATTCTCTATACTATCAATTAAGCTTACTTCAACTAATATTTTGTCACTAATCAGGTCTTCAATTGAGCACTGTAAATGCTCGGTAATCATTGCTATAGAAGAAATTGTAGGCAATTTTTTATTTTTCATCAGCCGATAAAAAGGCTGATACTCAAATCCAAGGGTAGCAGACAAACTATATAACGTTTGCTCTGTCTTATCCATATGAATCTGTAACTTGCTAATAATATTATTAATCAGTGCAAGTTCTTTAGGCGACAGTTCATTATTACTCATAAATTTCACTTTATAGACAAAATAATCGCACAAGCAAAAATATTATGTGTATAATCAT
>JAPJMP010000181.1 GCA_026461645.1 Burkholderiales bacterium | reverse complement strand
CTATGCTATTTAGCAATGATTTTAAAGATGAAATAATTAGCACTTTTTCTTTAGCAATTATTCTTGTAATTGTTGGTTACACCAAACAAAGAAAAATTAAAGTTTAAATAATAGACTTTAGTAAACTGCAACAAACAGCAACCATGCATAATATGGTAAAATACATAGTTTAATAAATTTATAAAAGGATAAAGGATGAACTTACACGAATATCAAGCTAAAGAATTATTAGCTAAGTATGGGTTAAAAGTACAAGCTGGAGTATTAGCTACCAATGCTAATGAAGCAGGTGAGGCTTTTGATAAGCTTGGGGGCAAATTTGCTGTTATTAAGGCTCAAGTTCATGCTGGAGGACGAGGCAAAGCAGGTGGAGTTAAGGTAGTTAAATCAAAACAAGAAGCAATTGAGGTGACACAAAATTTAATCGGAAAGAGATTAGTAACGTATCAAACTGATGCGCATGGGCAACCAGTTAATTCTGTTTATGTGTCTGAAGATTTATATCCGGTTGAGCGCGAACTTTATTTAGGTGCAGTAGTTGATCGTGCAACGCGGAGAGTAACTTTTATGGCCTCAACTGAAGGTGGTGTGGAGATTGAACAAGTGGCGCATGATACTCCAGAGAAAATATTTAAAGTAGTTGTAGATCCACTAGTTGGCCTGCAACCATTTCAAGCGCGTGAAGTTGGCTTTAAATTAGGCCTAGATAGTCAACAAATAAATCAGTTTGTAACCATGATGTTGGGTAGTTATAAAGCATTTATTGAAAATGATTTTGCCTTGTTTGAAATTAATCCTTTAGCAATCAGAGGTAATGGTGATTTAGTTTGTGTCGATGCAAAAGTTGCTTTGGATTCTAATGCTTTATTTCGGCATCCAGAATTAGTAAAAATTAGAGATAAGTCGCAAGAAAATGAAAGAGAGTTAAAAGCTTCTGAATTTGATTTAAATTATGTGGCTTTAGAAGGAAACATAGGCTGTATGGTGAATGGTGCCGGATTAGCCATGGCAACTATGGATATAATTAAACTTTATGGAGGTAAACCAGCAAACTTTTTGGATGTTGGTGGCGGTGCTACAAAAGGCCGAGTAATTGAAGCATTTAAAATTATTCTAGCCGATACCAGTGTTAAGGCAGTACTGATCAATATATTTGGCGGAATTGTGCGCTGTGATATGATTGCTGAGGCAATAATTGCGGCAATTAAAGAAGTCCATGTTAATGTTCCCGTGGTTGTGAGACTAGAGGGAAATAATTCTCATTTGGGTGGTGAAATTTTAAGTAATTCCGGACTTGATTTAATTGCCGCTGATGGTTTAGCTGATGCAGCACAAAAAGTAGTTGCTTCATTGAAAAAATAAAAGAATTATATAAAAGGAATTTAAATGAGTGTTTTAATTAATAGTAAAACTAAAGTACTAGTGCAAGGGTTTACTGGTAAGAATGGTACTTTTCATTCGGAACAAGCTTTAAGTTATGGAACCAAAGTGGTGGGTGGAGTAACTCCAGGTAAAGGTGGTACAGTTCATTTGGAATTACCCGTTTTTAATACTATGAATGAAGCGGTTAAAGAGACAGAAGCTGATGCCTCTGTAATTTATGTTCCAGCTCCATTTGTTCTTGATTCAATTGTTGAAGCTGTTGATGCTGGAATTAAATTAATAGTTTGTATTACTGAAGGTGTGCCGACATTGGATATGTTAAAGGTAAAACGCTATGTTGAAAGTTCAGGTAGCCGGTTAATTGGACCAAATTGCCCAGGAATAATTACTCCTGATGAATGCAAAATTGGTATTATGCCAGGACACATACATCAAAAAGGTAAAATTGGTATTGTGTCAAGATCAGGAACATTAACTTATGAAGCAGTGGCCCAAACTACAAAACTAGGTCTTGGCCAATCAACTTGTATTGGTATTGGTGGTGATCCAATTCCTGGAACTACTCATATAGATGCATTAGAATTATTTCAACAAGATCCGCAAACGCAAGCAATAATAATGATTGGTGAAATTGGTGGTACAGCTGAGGAAGAAGCTGCAGAATATGTAAAATCAAATGTAACAAAACCGGTTGTAGGTTATATTGCTGGAGTTACAGCACCAAAGGGTAAACGAATGGGCCATGCTGGAGCAATAATTTCTGGTGGTAAGGGTACTGCTGAAGAAAAATTCATTGCTTTTGAAAAAGCTGGTATAACCTATACCAGATCTCCAGCTGAATTAGGTAGTACTATGTATGAACTTCTTAAACACAAAAAAATGTTGTAAAGAAAGCTAAAACTCGTGACCACTAAAATTGAAAAGCAGATTAAAGAGGCACATAGCAAATTCAATTCAATTAATGATTTTATTCGCTTTGGTGTTTCTTTATTTAATCAAAATGATTTATTTTATGGTCATGGTACTACTAATGTTTATGACGAGGTGGTTTATTTAATTTTATTTAGTTTGAATCTTCCTTTAGATAAATTAGAGCCATATTTGAATGCTACACTTTTAGAGAGCGAAAAAACATTAATATTAGATAGGTTTAAGCAAAGAGTTATAGACAAATTACCGGCAGCGTATATTACTAATCATTCACAAATTCAGAATTATGCTTTTTATGTGGATCAAAGAGCAATAATTCCGCGCTCTTTTATTCCAGAAATTCTTCTTAATGATGATTTACTGCCATGGATTAATGAGCTTGAGAATGTAGATGCAATATTGGACTTATGTACTGGAAATGGTTCGATAGCAATTATTGCTAGTGATTATTTTGCACCTGCACAAGTTATAGCTGCCGATATTAGTAGTGAAGCATTAGAGGTGGCGCGTATTAATGTTAATAATTACCAACTGCAACAACAAATTCAGCTCATTCACTCAGATTTATGGACAAATATTCCAGCGCTTAAATTTGATGTAATTTTTTCAAATCCTCCTTATGTTGATAAACACCGAATGGACAATATAAAAAACGAATACTTACATGAACCGCAAATTGCCCTTTATGGTGGCGACTCAGGACTTGATTTAGTGATAGAGATAATTAATAAGGCCAGGTTATTTTTAAAAAACAATGGTTTGTTAGTGGTTGAAATGGGTGATAATCAGAATGAATTAGAAGCGCTGTTTCCTAATTTACCATTTATGTGGTTAAATACAGCCAGTGGTGATGGATTTGTATTTTTATTAACTAAGAATCAATTAGACACTTATTTTAATGCTTAATATATATGTCAATTCCTGATATTATATTATTTCAACCAGATATTCCGCAAAATACTGGAAATATCATCAGATTATGTGCCAATTCTGGCGCAAAATTACATTTGGTTAGACCGCTTGGTTTTCCATTGGAAGATAAAAAATTACGTCGCGCTGGATTGGATTATCATGAATATGCCAGTATTCAAATACACGATAATTGGAGCAGTTGCCGCCAATTTTTGAATAACAAGAGAATCATTGCGATTGAAACCAGCGGTAATAACTATTACCATAAAATTGATTATGCGGCTAATGATGCATTAGTCTTTGGTTCAGAAACTAGTGGCCTACCAATTGAAGTATTAAACCAAGTAGATATAATCGCTAAAATACCAATGTTAGCCGGGCAAAGAAGTTTAAACTTATCAAATTCGGTTGCTTTAGTAGCGTATGAAGCATGGCGCCAATTAGGTTTTAATAATGGTGTGTAATATTTCTATTTTAACTTGATAAGTCCAGCATTTACTATTGACAATAATACATTTTTGTAATATAATTTCGCCCTGAGATTTCATAAATATCTGAGGGGATAAATCATGAGAAAAAATTTAATAATTGCGTTAGCAATACTATGCGGCAATGCATTTACTTTGTCTATAGATCAAATTTATAATTATCTTAAGACTGGCAATAATGGTATATATGCAAAATATGATAATATTACCTATACTCAACCAACAACCAATATATTGCGCTCTGACCAACCGTGGTTACTGCAAACGCCAAATTTATGGGGACACAGTTTGGCACAATATCAAGCAAGTTTAGCTTATAGCGGAACTGGAAAATTTGATCCGAATTTTAATTTGGCAATTTGTAACACAGATAGTGATTGCGGTCCATTAGCAAAATGCATGGTTGCAAATTTCACAAATAATAATGAAAAATTATGTTTAATGCCAGAACATTATATTTTAAATAGCATGGTTAATAATATTTCTAATGCCCAATATTCGGTTGATTTGGTTACATTAGGAAAAGATTCTATAACTACTGGTCAATTTACTATTGCGCTTAAAAACTCATTGTATAAATTAGCACAAAATTCACTAAAATACCATCATAAAATTTATGTTCGTATTTTAGATGGTTCTTTCATTCCTTTTACACAAACCAAAGATCAGCAAAATTATTCTATAGAAACTATATCTGGATATATAAATAATTTAGTTAAGGGATTACCGGCAAATAATAATTTAAATATTGTTGTTGCAAATATGGATAGTTGCAATCCATTAATTTGTAATTATGGTGGGAGTATTTATTTTGATTTTGCTTGGAATCATGCTAAATTTATTAATGTTGATAGTAATGATTTGTTAACTGGAGGGGAAAATTACTTCGGTGATGATTATATGGGAGCCAATCCAGTAAATGATGCAATTATAGAAATGGTAGGCCCAATTGCTAATTCGGCAACAGAGTATGCCAATGTTATTTGGCATTATGTTGATACACATAAAGGCATTAGTGAAAACATTTGTTATACTTATGCCAATAATCAAGTTTCTGCTGGATGTTCATTTGGACCACAGTTAAGCCAATCTAATTCACATGCGTGGCATGATTTACCTGGAATGGCAGTTAGTATAATGTCGGTAGCTAAATTAAATCATGGAGTATTAGCAGATGATGCAGATCAGTCTGAATTAGCTAGGGTTTATGCTTTTAAAAATGCAACTACTTCAATTAAAATTAATCAGCAAGCTCTTTATGCTAAATTTATTGGAGATATTTTACCTCCAGTAACAACCATAGATGGCGATACAATACAAGCCTTAGCTTATGCAATTTATACCAATAATGTGGATGTAAGTATTGTAACATCATCAATAGCTAAAACTGATGGCTATAATGCTAATGTTAGCTTAGATTATGTGCATGATCAAATTAAAAGTAGTTTAATAAAACAGTTTCCTCAGGTAACATCAGTTCAGGCTGAATTATTGTTAAGCCAGTATCTTCATCTAGCTATTATTGATTTTGATGGAAGTCGGGCAAATAAATTTAGAAATCATAATAAATTTTGGGAAGTAGATGATCATATTTTCTATTTTGGTAGCCATAATTTTTATCCATCAGGATTGCAACAGTATGGAGTAATTATTGATAGCGCTGAAGCTACGTCACAATTAAATAGCGAATTTTGGACACCAACATGGTATTATGCTGATAAATTATAAATATATGATTTCTTTAGTAGCTTACCAAGCCTGTGCTAGTAAGATTTTAATAATAGTCTAAACTAGTATAATTGGCACAGGTCTATGTAATTCAAAATTATATTTGAGTATTATCTATTATCGTTAGTAGCTTCACTATATTGATGACTAAAGTATAGTGAAACTCAGCCAATTATTCCAGCTTACTATTAATACTATTACTGGAATTAAAAATAATTGATGACTAAGATCAACTAGTTTTACTATTATTAATAGAGTTAGACCGACGAATAGCATTACTGACATATTTTAAGAAAATGCTACACCGCTTAAGCATACTTCAGTTGGAAATAATCTTGTAATAAAAACCTGAGTAGTAGATACAATTCTCTGAAAAAATGCAAAGATAATAACGAATATTGTCACGCTATGCCAGTTTACAATCATATAATAGCAAAGAATTCAACTAAGCACCATACCCACACACACCATGCAAAAAATTCTGCTTTAATTTCAATTTTATAGAATTAAGAGTTATTTTCGTAGGCCTCAACTATCTTTTGTACTAAGGGATGTCTTACTACATCAAGTTTAGTGAAATGATGAAAATGTATACCTCTGATATTGTTTAAAATAGTTTCAACCGCAATCAAACCACTTTTTTGATGTTTATCTAAATCAATTTGGGTTATATCACCTGTGATTATTGCTTTAGAACCAAAACCAATTCTAGTTAAAAACATCTTCATCTGTTCAGGTGTGGTGTTTTGTGCCTCATCTAATATTACCACAGCATTATTTAGGGTTCTACCACGCATAAAAGCTAAAGGGGCAATTTCAATTAAATTTTTTTCAAATAAGCGATTAACTTTTTCAAACCCCATTAAATCATATAAAGCATCGTAAAGAGGGCGTAAATATGGATCTACTTTTTGCGCCATATCACCGGGAAGAAAACCTAGTTTTTCGCCAGCTTCAACTGCTGGACGAACCAGGACGATTCTACGGACTAATTCTTTTTCAAATAAATCAGTAGCACAAGCAACAGCTAAATAAGTTTTACCAGTACCTGCTGGGCCAATTCCAAAAGTGATGTCGTTACTTAGAATTGCATTAATGTAGGCATTTTGATTTGGCGTTCTTCCACTAATATTGCCACGTTTAGAATGAATTATGGGTAAATTTTCTTGATTTAAAATATTATTTCCTGAAGCAAGTCCAAGTTGAATATTTTCAATACCTAAATCATGAGTTTGAGCTAAATTATAAAAATATTTTAAACTTTCAATAGCTAGATCACAATTGTCACCTTTAACATGAAAGCAATCACCCTGGCGGTTAATTGTGACATCAAAATGATTTGCAATTTGGCGAATGTGCTCATCCATAGGACCACAAAGATTAATTAAAATTTCATTATTTTCTACTTCGAAACAAATTTTATTTGCTGCCAAAATGCAACTCCCTTTAGTTGGTTATAATTTGACCACGTAGGCTATTATTTAATGACTCTATTATTTTAACATCAATCATGCTACCAATCAAACGTTTATTTCCAGGAAAATTTACCACTTTAAAATTATCAGTTCTTCCGCTTAATTCATTAGAATCTTTTTTGGAGGTGCCTTCAACTAGAACCTTTTGTATGGTCCCAACCATGTTGTTACTAATTTCTTTGGCCTGTGCTTCTAGTTTTCTTTGTAATATTTGCAAGCGTTGCAATTTAATTTCATTAGAAATATTATCTTTAATTTCTGCTGCTGGAGTTCCAGGACGAGGTGAAAAAATAAAACTAAAACTTGCATCATAACCTACATTATCAATTAAATCTAAAGTTTTAGCAAAATCTTCATCAGTTTCACCAGGAAATCCAACAATAAAGTCAGAAGAAAAAGAAGTTTCAGGGCGTAAGTTTCGAATCTTTCTAATTATTGACTTATATTCTAAGCAAGTGTAACCACGTTTCATTGCGGCTAATATTTTGTCAGAACCGCTTTGAACTGGCAGATGTAAATGTGAGGATAGTTTAGGTAATTTAGCATAACAATCAATAATTCTTTGATTCATTTCATTTGGATGAGAAGTGGTGTAGCGAATGCGTAATATCTCAGGAATATCATGAATAAATTCAAGCAGTAGAGCAAAATCAGCAATTTCACCATCATTCATCTGTCCTCTATAAGCGTTAACATTTTGTCCAAGCAAGTTAACTTCTCTAACCCCAACTTTTACCAAATTTTTAATTTCATTTAGCACATCATCAAATGGTCGTGAAATTTCTTCACCACGGGTATAAGGAACAACACAATAAGAGCAGTATTTAGAGCAACCTTCCATAATTGAAACAAAAGCAGAAATTCCATCTGCTTTAGCTTGAGGTAAATTATCAAATTTTTCTATTTCTGGAAAACTAATATCAACTTGCGCAAGTCCAGTATTTTGTTTGCTTTTGATCAACTGTGGAATACGATGTAAAGTTTGCGGGCCAAATACTATATCAACATAAGGCGCTCGTTTAACAATTGCTTCTCCTTCTTGTGATGCAACACAGCCACCAACACCAATAATAACTTCCGGATTTTGTAATTTTAAATGTTTAACTCTACCTAAATCAGAAAATACTTTTTCTTGTGCTTTTTCGCGAATAGAACAAGTGTTAAATAAAATAATACTAGCTTCATCAGGGTTATTAGTTTTTTCATAACCTTGGAACTCTTTAAGCAGTTGCGCCATTTTGTCCGAATCATATTCGTTCATCTGGCAGCCATAAGTTTTAATAAATAATTTTTTTTGCATTTGTTTTAAATTCAATTTAAAAGTTTTTAAGAACCATATTTTAACATAATGAGTAGGCTAATCAATAACTTTTATAAGTTGTTGAAGTGTCTAATTTATTGTCTATAAGAAAGGATGGTTTAGTAAAATAAATAATAACCAATTTTATGCTGTATACAAATTAAATCTTTTTATGATTCTTGTTTGTATTTCAAATTTGTTTTCATTTCGCTTGTGGATTCAATCCCCAAAATATTGGCATTATTTAGTATTAAAAAAAATGGCTACTTGCTAATGATTCTATTTCTTTTGCTTGCGATTACATTTTCAAATTGATTTTACCAGGAATAAACGCCAAATAATCATGGTTCTAATGCGGTATAATGTATAATATTTTAAGCCTCTTTAATTTTGGGCGATTGCTAATTGTTTGTTGAGCATAGCTTTTCGCTAAAAAACGTAGTTGTGGGCTTTGTGACAATTTATTTCTAGTGGCACTATTTATAATAAGGCGCTGTTGAAATCCGAAATTATTTTAATTTATACGGCTAAAATTTTTTAAGCAACACGATTTTTTTAAAAATCAGTATTAATTTATTTAAAATTT
>JAPJMP010000180.1 GCA_026461645.1 Burkholderiales bacterium | reverse complement strand
TAACTTTTGTTTTTAATTGTTTAATTAACCCTTCAATTTTGCTTGATTGAATTACATCATTAAATTGATTGCGATAAGTAGTTACCAAACTAGTATTTTCAATTTTTATGTCATAAACTTTCCAAGTTGTTGCATCAGATGGTTTAGCTAAGTCATATTCAACTTTTATTGGCTCGTTGGAACTTGAATTTGGTAAAACAAATAAAGTAGTTACAGCTGAGCGTTTTTCATTAATTAAAGTACTATTTGTTATGGTAATTTGCGACCCTTTGAATTTAGTAATTGCGCTGGAATAAGCATAAATTAGTAATTCTTTAAATAAAAGCACTAATTGTTGTTGCTGATCTTGAGTGGCTAATTTCCAATTATTTCCTAAGGCAAAACGGGTCATTAAAGTAAAATCAAATTGAGGAATTGCAATCGAATAAATTAAATTGATAGTGGCATTAGTCGCATCTCCTTTATTAATTGCATCAAGCACTTTTTTAGAGGTGTCATATACCGCACTACATGGAGAATTAGATTCACAATTATTGGCAGTAACAAAAACCCCGGTTTGTATTGAGGCACTAACGCTTGAAGCATTTATTTTGCTAGTTTTAGCAGCTTTAGTTGTTGTAATTGCAGCACTAGCTTCTGTTGCGAATGCTGGTAATGAAAAATTTAATGCAACTAGCACAAGTATTGTTTGATATTTAAAGCGAAACATAATTTTTCTCCTGTATAACTATTTGCTTGACATATTGGTCATAAATTTACCGATTAGATTTTCAAGTACCATGGCGGATGATGTAATTGTAATTGTGTCACCATTCTTTAAATACTCAGTATCAGCTCCAGATTGCAAGGCAATGTATTGCTCACCTAATAATCCAGTGGTTAATATTTGTGCTGAACTATCAGTAGTAAATTTATATTTATCATTAATTTCCATAGTAACAACGGCCTGATAACTGTGCTGATCTAAACTGATATTAACAACTCTTCCTACCACAAAACCAGAAACTTTAACAGGTGCCGCTACTTTTAAGGATCCGATATTATTAAAATTAGCATATAAGGTATAACTTTGTTTGGCTTCATTCCCAAATCCAGAATTAGTTGCTACATTAATGGATAAAAACCCCAAACAAATAATAGCAAGTAATACAAACACACCTACCAGAAAATCTATAGTTAATCGTTTCACCTAATCGACTCCATTAATCTATCAAAACATTAGTGCGGTTAATATAAAATCTAAAGCTAGAACTGATAAAGCTGAACTAACTACGGTTCTAGTGGTTGCATTGGAAACACCCTCGGCCGTAGGTTTAGCAATAAATCCTTGATAAACTGCAATTAAAGTTACAGTAATGCCAAAAATAGAGCTTTTAATTATACCATTTATCACATCATAGTGTAAGCTTACGCTATCTTGCATTTGTGACCAAAAGGCTCCATGATCAAGTTTAAATAACACTACGCCAACAAAATATCCGCCCCAAATGCCGGCGGTATTAAATAGGGCAGCTAATAATGGGACTGCTATTATGCCACCAATAAATTTAGGCACGATAACTCGTTTAATCGGAGATACTGCCATCACACTCATTGCCTCTAATTGTTCGGTAGCTTTCATTAAACCAATTTCTGCGGTAATGCCTGAACCAGCACGTGCCGCATATAAAATTGCAGTTAATACTGGACCTAATTCGCGTAATAATGTTAATGCTACTACTGAGCCGAGCATACTAACCGAACCAAAACGTTGTAAAGTATTGTAACCTTGCAAACCTAACACCATACCAACAAACCAACCAGAGACTACAATTATTAAGATTGATTTTACTCCAGAATAATATATTTCTTTAACAATTAATTGTGGACGCAGGAATGAGTATGGCAAATTAATTAGCGCAGCTAATAATAATCTTAGTATTCCACTTAAATGCAAAATAAAAGCAGTAACTGGATTACCAATTCTAGCAATAATAGTATAAATTTTTTGCATTGGTTATATTAATCCTAAATATTCGTGATAATTAAGCGTAGTTGGATATTCAAAGTTGTATAAACCTTGAATATTACCTGCTATAAATTGACTTATCATCGCGTTAGTCGAGTTTTTAATTTCATCTACGGTACCTTCAGCTATAATGCCATCTTTTGACATAAAATATATATAATCTGCAATTTTAAAAGTTGATTCAATATCGTGGGTCACGAGAATTACCGTTTGATTTAAAGATTTATTTAATTTTTGAATTAATGTTGCTGATACATTTAAAGAGATTGGATCAAGACCTGTAAATGGTTCATCATACATCATTAATTCAGGATCAAGTGCAATTGATCGAGCTAAAGCAACTCGTCGTGCCATTCCACCGGATAATTCTTGTGGCATTAAGTTTTGCGTGCCAAACAGGCCAACCGCATGTAATTTCATTGCGACTATGGTATTAATTAAATCAGCATTTAAATTGGTATGTTCTTGCAATGTAAAAGCCACATTGTCAAATACAGTCATATCGGTAAATAATGCACCAAATTGAAATAACATTCCAATTCTTTTGCGTAGGCTGAGCATGTTTTTATTGCTAATATTGTTTAATTCCTGATCAAATAACTGAATTGAGCCGCAATCTGGCTTAATTTGGCCAGAGATTAGGCGTAATAATGTAGTTTTGCCACAACCAGACCCACCCATAATTGCTACAATTTTACCTTTAGGTATTTTTAATGAAATATTGTTGACTATTTTTCGGTTTAAATCATAACCAAAAGATACATTATTCATTAATACAGAATATTCTTGCATGAGTACTACTTAAAAAATAAACTAATAAGATATATAATTATAACATAATAAAGAAATTTCCCGATCGTCAATTACATAATCTAATTTAGTTAGAATCCTTAATATTCAAACCAGGCAACAAAAAAGTGAAGTGCCTTTTATACGTCATTTAACTTTAAATATAGGCAAAGTTTTAGCTTGCGGCAAATCACATGGTTACAAATTAGGCTAAAGTTTATCAGGTAATTGACTTTGAAATTTTATTGTTCTAGGAGTTAAAAGCGATGCATAAATTATTAAATTAAGGTATAATTTTAAAAAAATTAATTGGTAGAAATAGAGGTAAATTATTCAAAATTTTAGCAATAAAGTAGCCATGATAACTGGTGCCGCTAGTGGCATTGGCAGAGGCATAGCGTTTAAATGTGCTAGTTCACAAATGAAATTGGCACTGATAGATAGTGATTATACTAATTTGGTTAAATTAGCCGATGAGTTATTAACTATTACGCCCGATGTTTTAATTTTGCATTATGACATCACATTGGCGAATGTTTTTGAAACCATTACCAAGCAAATTATACAGCGCTATGGCAAAATAAATTTATTGATTAATAATGCCGGAGTCAGTGGCCCTTTTGGCCCTATTTGGGAAACTCCGTTAGCACAAATAGATTGGACAATTAACGTTAATTTAATCAGCGTAATTAACTGCTTACATCAGGTAGTGCCTTTAATGATTAAACAAAATGATGATTGCCATATTGTTAACGTTTCTTCACATTTAGGCTTGGTTACTACTGCGCATTTGAGTGGTTATCAAATTACTAAACATGCAATAACCGCTATGACTGAAGCTCTTCAGCAAGATTTAATTGCAGCCGGTCTGAACAAAATAAATGTGTCAATTTTCTTTCCCTATTTTGTGCAATCTAATTTAGCTAATAGTGCAAGACATTTAGAGGCACTAAATGATACTTTATATATAGCTAATAGTGCCCAACAATTTTTTCAGGACATAACTAAATTAACCAATCAGGGGATTGATGCAATAACTGCTGCAGATATTTTATTTGCTGGAATTGCAAAGAATGATCTATATATTTTTACTGCTAATGAAACTAAAGACGATTTTAGTTTACGCAGTAGCAAGATTTTGCGGAATTAAGGTTGATATAAAGGTTTAAGCCAAATGTTTAAAAATTATTTACAATTAATTCGTTTTAATAAGCCAATTGGCAGTTTATTATTACTGTGGCCAACATTAATTGCCGTAGTAGTTGCCGCCAATGGTGAATTTAATTTAAAACTGTTGCTGGTCTTTAGTTGTGGTGTGTTCTTGACGCGTAGCGCAGGTTGTGCGTTTAATGATATTTGGGACGTTGAGTTTGATCAACAAGTAACCCGAACTAAATCTAGGCCATTAGCAAATGGTAGTTTAAATCGTAAACAAGCGTTAATTTTTGCAATAATTTTAAGTGTTTTAGCTCTAGTTTTGGAACTTGTTTTTTTACATTTTAAAACTATTTTGTTGAGTTTAATTGCAGTATTTATTTTTATTACTTATCCTTTAATGAAAAGATTTTTTGCGATTCCTCAAGCATATTTAGGTATTGCTTTTAGTTTTGGTATTTTAATGGCATTTATGGAAATCAATAACACCATTAATGTTGTTGCCTTGTTACTCTTTGCCGCCAATTTCTTTTGGGTGATTGCATATGACACCATATATGCTCTGTGTGACATAGAGGATGATCTAAAAATTGGAATTAAAACTTCAGCAATTTTCTGGGGAAAATCAGTCAATACCATGGTAGCATTTTGTTTTTTATGTTATCTACTATTAATGCTAAGCGTTGGAATAATTTTGCAGTTGAATTATTTTTTTTATAGTGGTATTGCAATTGCTTTAATTCTAATTTTATACCAAATAGTTAATTTATTTAAACATAATCAGCATTTATATTTTAAATTATTTTTATTGAATAATTATGTGGGATTAATTGTTTTTAGTGCTATCTGTTTAGGTTTACAATGGAAGTAAAAGTAACACAAGATAATTTTATTGCATCAATCCCCAAATTACCAGGAGTTTATAGGTTTTATGCTGCAACTGCTGCGCAGAAGGAGCTTTTATATGTAGGAAAAGCCATAAACTTATATAATCGAGTTAAATCATATTTTCTTAAATCAGCTAAATTGTCACCGCGTATCAGCCTAATGGTGGCTAAAATTGAAAGTATAGAAATAACTATTACTGCTGATGAGGCTGCGGCCTTAATTTTAGAAAATAATTTAATTAAAAGTTTAAAACCTAAATATAATATTATTTTTCGTGATGATAAAAGTTATCCGTTAATTCGTATCACTAAACACCAATTCCCGCGACTTGAGAGTTATCGAGGTAAACCTAATAAGCAGGATATTTTTTTTGGTCCCTATCCAAACCTTAATGCCATAAAAGAAAGTTTAGATTTAATTAATAAAATATTTAAATTGCGCACTTGCAGTGATGTGGTTTTTAATAATCGCCAACGTCCTTGTATTTTATATCAAATTAAAAGATGTAGTGCTCCGTGTGTGAATTATATTTCAGATGCCGAATATAATCATCATATTGCATTAGCTAGCGACTATTTAAATGGGAAATACTCCAGAATTATTGATGATTTAACTAAGTCAATGTATCATTTAGCTGATCAAATGGAATTTGAGCAAGCAGCTAAAATGCGGGATAAATTAGTACTAATTAAACAAGTTAGAGATTCACAGATAATTAATGATTATAATAAGCCGGTTAATTCTGATTTAATTTTTTGTGAAAATATAAACGAAAAAACATTTATTTATCTGATCATTGTGCGTAATGGTATATATATCGGCGATAAGCACTATATTTTGCATAATAATGGTAACTCGTTAGATGAGGTTTTACAGGCTTTTATTGAAAGTAATTATTTAAATTCTACACTTAAAACCCAAATTTATACCAGCTGTGAGTTTAAACATGAATTTTTAAAAGTATTTACACAAATTACACAAATAAGCATTAATAATCAATTTCCAAAGAGTATGCAAGCATTATATAAAATGGGTTTAACTAATCTAAATAAAATTATTGAACAAAACATGCAACTTAGTAATTTACACAAATCTGAAGTAGCATTAGCACAGCTATTAAACTTACCAGCAATTCAGCGAATTGAATGCATTGATATTAGTCATAATCATGGAGAAAATACCGTAGGTAGTCTTGTAGTTTATGAGAATAGTATAATTGATCATAGCAAATATCGATTGTACAATATTAATAAGGACAGTGCCGGCAATTTAATTAATGGTAATGATTTACAGGCTATGGCAACTTTGTTGCGCAGAAGATTTAATAATAACCCAATAAATATTCCGCAAATCATCATAATTGATGGCGGTAAAATTCAATTAGAAACTGTAAAAAACATTTTAATTGAAGTGGGATTATATGGTAAAATAACAGGGCTCGCAATTGTTAAAGGTGATAAACGTGCCGCCACTAATGATAGAGTTTTACTCACTGATGGCAGAATAATAAATTATGAGTATAATAATACTGCATTTAAATTAGTTCAAGCATTACGAGATGAAGCACACCGTTTTGCAATTACGGGGCATAGAAAAAAACAAATAAAAAAAATGTCTTATTCAAGTATTGATGAAATACCGAATATTGGCGCCAAGAAAAAAAGAGATCTTATTGCGTATTTTGGTAGTGTTAATAATATTGCAACAGCTAGTGTTAAGCAATTAACTAATGTTGCAGGGGTTGGGGAAAAAATAGCACAACAAATATACTCTTATTTTCACTGATTGAGGATTAAATGTGTAAACAAATGACATTACCATTATTGCTAACTTGGTCAAGAATTTTCTTGGTGCCAGTGTTTGTGCTAGTTTATTATTTACCCAATAGCGTGCTTGATATGCAATCAAAGAATCTAGTTGCTTCGATTATTTTTTTATTCGCAGCAATTACTGATTATCTAGATGGATATTTTGCACGATTACTCAAACAGGAAACATCTTTTGGTGCTTTTTTAGATCCGGTTGCAGATAAAGCCTTGGTAGTTGCAAGTTTAGTTATTTTAGTTAACTTTCATCGCACTTTTTGGTTGGCGGCAATTATTATCATAGTGCGTGAAATATCAATATCCGCTCTGCGTGAATGGATGGCGCAAATTAGCAAAGTAAAAAGTGTTGCTGTGGCCTATATTGGTAAATTAAAAACTGTGATGCAGATGGTGGCAATTGGACTATTACTAATTGATTATAAAAGCTAATATATT
>JAPJMP010000179.1 GCA_026461645.1 Burkholderiales bacterium | reverse complement strand
TCGCACTTTATTATACAATTTGCGACTTATTAAATCATCTTAATTATTTTTAATTGTATTAAAACTATCTACAACTGAGTTAAGATATTTATCACTTAAATCTTGAGAGTACTTGGTAAATTCACCCATCCATTGTTTTGCATTATTAAATTCAGCAATAAATAAACTTTTGGCATCAGCGTCTGCAGCAATAATTTTAGCCCAACCACTTAAATAACCACTAAACTCAGCAATTAATTGCTTTCTATTTTCATCGGAACATATTATATTGGCATAAAGGTTAGCATCTTGATTAAAAATTCTTCCCAGCAATGTCAATTTAGACTGATAAATTGGACTGGCATAACTAAACAAGTCATTCGGGTGAATTTTTAATTTAGTTAAAAATGTACCTAAAACAAAAGTAGTAAAGTGTTCAATACCTTGAATAAATGTCATAACTAAATCATGCTCAGTTGCTGATAATAATTTAATTGTAAAACCTATTTGCTTTAATGTAGCCACTAACCAAGAGCAATCTCCACGTCCAGTGCACTCTAAAATCACTTGATGATCAGCTGAGGCAATAGTTGGCCCAAAAGTTGGATGTAACCCAATTACAGGACCACTGTGATACTCTAACATCGCATTTAGTGGGGCAACTTTAATACTCGTTAAATCTGCTAAAATAGCCTTCTTATTTATATAAGTTGCTACCTTTTGTATTATTGATACAGTACTATCAATTGGCACACTAATTAAGGCTAAATCACAATTGGCCAAATAATGTAAAGACTTATCGTGCCAATCATTTTTATCAATTGTATATACTTGGTGATTTAATTTAGAAAAGTAATTTTTAAACAATAATCCCATTTGCCCTGCGCCACCGATTATTGTTATCTTTTTTTGCATATTAGTTAAACTTTAATAACGGATTAAACTAGCTCCCCAGGTAAATCCTGCGCCCACTCCCTCGAGCATAATTAAATCGCCGCGTTTAATTCTTTTATCCTTAATGGCACAATCTAAGGCTAAAGGAACTGAAGCTGCTGAAGTATTACCATGCTTATCCACCGTAACTACAACTTTGTTCATAGGAATAGATAAGTGTTGCGCTGTTGCTTCAATTATACGTAAATTAGCTTGATGCGGTACAAGCCAATCAACCTGATTAGCAGAATAACCATTTTTAGTTAAAATATTAGTAGCTACTGTGGCTAGGTTTTTTACTGCCATTTTATATACAGCTTGTCCATCCATTTTAATATAAGGAATTCCACAAATTTTACCATTATAAATATGCCCATTTGAATAAAGACTTTTTTCACCGCTTCCATCGGCATGAATTTCATTAGCAATAATCCCATATTCATCACTAGCTTGTAAAATTACTGCTCCAGCACCATCGCCAAATAGAACACAAGTATTTCTATCAGTATAATCAATAAATCTTGACACTCCATCTGCACCAACAACTAAAACTGTTTTGGCCATTTTACTTTTAATGTAACTATCAGCAGTAGCCATCGCATAAACAAAACCTGTACACGCGGCTTGAAGATCAAAAGCTGGAATATGAACCAGTCCTAAACGCGCTTGTAACAAACATGCGGTAGAAGGGAATATCATATCAGCACTAGAAGTAGCTACAATAATTAGATCAATACAAGTCCTGTCTAGATTAACACTATTAATGGCATCTAATGCGGCATTATATGCCATATCACTTGTTTTCTCGCCAGAAGCAGCAATGCGTCGTTCTTTAATTCCACTCCGCGAAACAATCCATTCATCAGTAGTATCGACCATTTTTTCTAGATCAGCATTAGTTAAAACTTTTTGTGGTAAGTAACTTCCAGTAGCTATAATTTTAGAGTAAATCATGTAATTAGACCTTAAATATTAAGTTATTAAATAATGAAATAAAATCCTTATTTTTCTTCGCATGTATTATCAACGCTTGTAAGTTCCAAATCTTGATTTTTTCGTAAAAAATTTTCTAGCAATTCGATAACCTTACCATCAACTTCATGTAATGCTTGTTCTAAAGCATAATAAAACGCAATTTCATCTGCGCCACCATGACTTTTAATTACCAAACCGTTTAAACCAAGCAGCACAGCACCATTATATTTTCTTGGATCTAAGCGATGTTTAACTTTATTCAAAATAGGAAATACTATAATCGCCATAATTTTTGAAATAAAAGACTTATTAAAAGCTTGTTTTAAAATTAAAGAAATCATTTTTGCGACTCCTTCAATTGTTTTAAGTGCTACATTACCTGTGAACCCATCACATACAACTACATCAACAGTCCCTTTGGTAATATCATCGCCTTCAACATTACCATAAAAATTTAAACTGCTTTTACGTAATAAATCACTAGCAATCTTTACGTCTTCATGTCCTTTTATTTCTTCAGTTCCAACATTTAAAATTCCTACTGTTGGATTTTTTTTATGAGTAACCGCTTTCATTAATTGCGCACCCATAATACCAAACTGTAATAACTGCTGCGGCGTCGATTTAACGTTAGCGCCCAAATCAAGCACACAAACCTCACCGTTAATAGTCGGTAAAAGTTTAGCTATCGCTGGACGATCAATGCCTTGCATAGTTCTTAGCACATATCGCGCAATAGCCATTAGTGCTCCTGTATTTCCAGCAGACACAACAGCATGAGCTTTAGCTAATTTTACTTGTTCAATCGCAACCCGCATCGATGAATCTTTTTTGTTGCGCATAGCAACTTGAGGCGCTTCATCCATTTCAACCACTTGTGTTGAATGAATAATTTCAATTCGTTTAGCATAATTCTTTTTATGAATTTTTAAATGCTTAGTAATTAAATCTTTATCACCAACAAGAACTAGTTTAATTTCCTTATGATCTTTTAGAAACTTAAGGCATGCTGGAATTATAACTTTAACACCATGATCACCGCCCATGGCATCAACGGAAAGAACAATAGACATATGTTCTACCTTCTTAAAAGACATTAATTGATTCTAATTTTTACTCGTCTTTAGTTTTAATTACTTTTTTGCCACGATAAACGCCATTAGGACTAATATGATGACGTAAATGAGTTTCACCAGTAGTCGATTCAGTTGCAATACCAGGAGCTGTTATGAAATCATGAGCTCTATGCATACCACGTTTAGATGCTGATTTTTTATTTTGTTGAACTGCCATAATTTTATACCTTTAATTAATTAAATCCTTTAATTGCGCAAAAGGATGATTAGCGTCTTGAATTGATAATTCATTAGAACACTGTTCATGCTTTGGAGCAAAAGGAAGTAACATTATTATTTCATCTTCAATAAAATCAAACAAATTAAATTGCGAATCAGCTACAACACCATCATGCGTAGCAGAATTCTCATCAAACAATGCTTGATCTAATTCAGAATCATTGTTAAAAATAGATACCTTACTTTTGTTATCAATAATTATCTCCAATTTATTGAGACAACTTTGACACGAAGTGTATATTTTACCATAAATTGAAATTATAAGTATAGGTTTGTCATCAAAATTACCAATAACGTTTACTTTTAATTCGCCTTCTAACGATTCTAACATATCGAAGGCACGAGCAAATTCACTAATTTGAAACACTTTAGTGAATGACTCATTATTTTTTGCAAACTCTAGATTATTGATTAACATTTTGTTCTTACCTATTGAATATGCCAGCCATGAGAAGCTATTAATGATTGTCCAGTTAATGCATTTGATTCAAACCCGGCAAAAAATAACGCCACATCTGCGATATCATCAGTTGTGGTAAATTGACCATCTACAGTTTCACCTAACATTATTTTTTTTACTACTTCTTCTTCGCTAATTCCTAGTGCTTTTGCTTGTTCTGGAATTTGTTTTTCCACTAACGGAGTTTTAACAAATCCTGGGCCAATTAAATTAGAACAAATATTATGTGCTGCACCTTCTTTAGCAATAGATCTAACTAAACCCAATAACCCATGTTTAGCAGTAATATAAGCAGCTTTATTTAATGAGGCCTCAAATGAGTGCACTGAACCCATTACAATAATTTTTCCACCATTCTTTTTTTCTATCATTTTTTTCATACAAGCTTTGGAAGTCAAAAATGCACCATGCACATGAATATCAAACAGCTTCTTCCACTGTTCAAAAGGAAAGTCAACAATTGAAGCAATAGTTTGAATTCCAGCGTTACTAACTAACACATCAATTTTTCCAAATAAATTAACTATCTTATCTACACATGAATTTACTTCAGCTTCATTAGTAACATCCATTTTAACTGCCAAAGTATTTACATTATAAACTTTTTTTAATTCCCCAGCTACTTGAGTTGCTGCTTCAATATTTAAATCGGCAATCACAACATTAGAACCAGCTTCAGCAAATTTAATTGCCACTTCTTTACCAATTCCACTGGCACTTCCTGTAATTAATGAAACTTTCCCTTTAACATTTCCTAACATATTTTTCCCTTTTTAATAAATATTAATCTTGAAGATAATCATAAACAATTTCACCGAAACCTAAAGTTAAATCAGCAACAATATGTTGTGCTGATACTACCTTAACAATAGGTAAATATTTAACGGGTGCTAATACATGCTCAAATAATTCTAAAGCCGATGGTCCAGCCCAAGCACCGGTAATTTTAACATCTTTATAATGGTATTTAACTAATTGACATAAGCATGCCTTATCCATACTTATATCCGGAATAATTTTTAATAAGTAATTAGGCGTAGTCTCAAACTGTTTTTTTATTTTTTTATTATCCAAGGTTTGATACTTATAGCCCATAGTTCCAATCGCCACATCCACACTATTATATTTTAATGTACCTAATACAGTATCAGTATCAACCACCAGATTTGGTTTGCCAAATTTCTCTGGAAATCCCCAAATTTCGCGCCCTGCAGCAATAGGAGCTAAATTGTCTAAATACATGGCATGACAATATAAACCACTCTTGCCATTATATTCAACCTCAATTAATTGCGAGACTGTATTATAACTTCCAAAACCAGAAGCATCTGGCATTTTAATAAAGCGAAAACTAACAATTGGATTTACTACTTTTAGTGGTTCCGGAACAATTTCCTTGAGAGTTTTTAGATTTGTTGCATAATTAATTATTAAATATTCTCTATTTCTAAAAGTATAATCAATTTTAATCGCACTAGGTGATGAATAAGGCATCGAGAAAGCATTTTTTTGAATTTCTTTGATTTTCATATTGTATATCCTAATCTTTTATTTTTTTAAATAATCAAAAACAACTTCACCACCTGGTAACGTTACATCCGCAATAATATGAGTTCCAGAAATTACTTGCTTTACTGGCAAGGCTGTAACCGGAGCAATAGCATGTTCAAATAATTGTAAATTAGCTGGGCCAGTCCATGCCTCATGAACCTTAATATTAGCTAAATAACAACGCACAAGTTGGCAAATACTTACATCTCTACCATTTACATGTGGAATAATTTTAATTAAAAATATCGGTGTTTCAATCATTGACTTTGCAACATTTGCCGTATCTAAAGCTTGATATTTATAGCCCATAGTGCCACAAGCAACTTTAACGCTATTATATTTTAACGTTCCCAGTAAAGTGTCAGTATCAATACCTAAACTTGGACTAGCTAGTTTTTTAGGATAACCCCAAATTTCGCGCCCAGCAGAAATTGGCGCAAAATCATTTAAATACATTGAATGTGAATATAAACCTTTTTGTCCTTTATATTCAACCTCAATTAATTGCCCCGCTTCTGAAAAACTACCAAACCCAGATGCATCTGGCATATTCATAAACTCAAACTTGACAATATTACTTTTAACCTCTAAGGGCTCAGGAACAAACTGCTTTAATATTTTTATATCTGACTCATAACTTATAATAAAATATTCTCTTTTTCGCATTCCATATTCAATTTTTGGGACAATGGTTGAAAAATATGGCATCGAAAATGCATTTTTTTTAATTTCACTGATTTTCATAAAGTAAAACCCTTTAGCTAATAAATTGTAATTTTGTACGTATTATACTCCAAATGCACTGCAAAATTATAAATATTAGCATTAAGCCCAGCAATTCCCCACGGCAATCCGCTCCTAGTAGATAATGCTATAAGATTTATAGTATACTAATGCTTATATCAATAAGCATTGGAGCAATAAAGATGACAATATTAGATATACTAGCTACGATACCTGATAGCAGGCGTGGTCAAGGTCAACGTTATGATTTGCCAAATTTTTTATTTATC
>JAPJMP010000178.1 GCA_026461645.1 Burkholderiales bacterium | reverse complement strand
CATCTACTGCTTCTTGATATTTATGCATAAATGCTAAAGAATTACCTAAATTATAGTATCCTAATGCTGAATGATCTAGTTTAAATTTATTAGCAGCACTTTCATATGCATGAGCTCTATAAAAAGCTATGCCACTCCAATTAGAATCATTAAACGTATTAGCTGCAAGAATATTGTTTTTTTTAGCTAATAATTCTGTAGCCTGTTGATTATTATTTAACCATAAATTATGCCACCAATTTGCATAGGCCAAGCAAGGTATCAGTAACAATATACATAAAACTCGTTTTAACATATCTGCTCCAACCACCCTTTACGGGAAATAATTGCAACAGCTATTAAAAGTAACCAAATAAAATTCACACCATCATCTTGCCATATTTTTTGTGAATTATTTAATGCTCTACTATTGTTTGATGCATCACTATTAATAAATGCAGTAAGCGTTTTTATGTCTGAATTATCTTCGCTAAATGGTACGTACATACCATTGCCATTCTGAGCAAGATTAGATAATGCTATAGTATCTAAATGATTAAAAACTATATTGCCACTGTTGTCAGTAATAAAGCCACCACTAGCATTGATTGTAGGTGTGTTCTGCGTAGTACCAATGCCTAGAACCGCAATTTTAAAACCTTGGTTTGCAAGTTGTTTCGCAGTAGCAAGGCTACTATTATCAGGAACACTATCAGTTATTAAAATTATCTCGCCTTGGTTAAATCCAGCCTGAGTTATTAATTGTGAGGTTTTGATTAAAGCCCTGTTCAAATTAGAACCTTGCACTGGGACAATGTTAGTATCAATAACAGGAACCATGTTAATAATTGTGTTTGCATCACTAGTCAACGGGGAAACTACAAAAGGATAGCTAGAAAACACAATCATTCCCGTTTGTCCTTCCTTTATGGTTTTTAATAGATCAATAACTTTATATTTTGCGCGCTCCATGCGGTTGGGCGACAAATCGGTTGAATTCATCGAAGATGAGACATCTATACCAATAACACGTGCCATATTTTTTTGGAATAATGGTTGAGAAGCCATTTTCCATGTTGGTCCTGAGAGAGCAAATATAGCAATTATCCAGCTAATAAATATCATGGTTGCAATCAAACTATTACCTTTAAGTTTACTTTTGCTAATTAAATGGACGAGCAAATGTGGATCACATTCATTAACCCAGTTATTCTGCTTATAGTCTTTAGTTTTCCGCAAAAGAACATATAAAATAATTGCCGGTATCAGTGCAATTAAAAACCATGGTCTAAGTAAATGGAAGTTATCTAACATGGTTAAGTCCCATTCTAATATTTATAGCAATTAAGATAAAACTTAGGAGTAATGCCAAGGATAATGTCCAGGGATAAAGTAGAGTTTTAGGTCGAACAGTTGCAGAGTCTGACTTGACCGGCTCTAAACTATTAATTTTAGTATATATGTTCTGTAATTCATTACCATCTTCTGCTCTAAAAAATTGTCCACCGGTAATTTGAGCTATTTGCCTTAAACTGTCAATGTCTAGGTCGCTTGATGGATTAATAACTTGTGGTCCAAACATAGTTTGGATTGTTAATTGTTTAGCACCAAGCCCAATAGTATAAATTTTAATATGCTCTTTTTGAGCAAGTTTTGCTGCATCTATAGGATCAAATACTCCAGTATTATTCCCGCCGTCTGTCAATAATATCAAGGCTTTGCTTGTACTTGGATAAGAAATAAGTTGCTTTACAGCAAGGGCAATGGCATCACCAATTGCCGTTTGTTCCCCAGCTAAGCCAATAGTTGCATCATTTAACATTTCTTTTACGGTTTGGCGATCAAAAGTTAGTGGAGTTTGTAAGTAAGGTTTTGAACCAAAAAGAATTAGGCCAACTCGATCACCAGAACGTTGATTAATGAATTTGCTGCCAACGTCTTTAACCACTGCAATTCTGGTATAGCTTTTACCGTCAATAATCATGTCTGGGGTACGCATGCTGCCTGATAAGTCAACAGCTAACATTAAGTCGCGGCCTAATTGCGGAATTAATACAGGTTTACCTAGCCATTGAATTCCGCTAGCAGAAATAACGATGAGTAACCAAATTAAAAAAATAAAATATTTAAGTTTAGATAATATTTTTTGGCCTGCATCTAATCTATTATGGTTAAAAATATTTATTAAATCACTAATAAATGGAACCTTTAATGCAGCATTATTAGTAGTTGCTCTGGTTAAAAAATATCGTAGCAGAAAGGGTAAAAAAAATACAATTAATATCCAAGGATAAGCAATCTGTATCATAGCACTTCCTGTAACCACAATTTAACAACTTTATATAATTCTTTGTAATCATTTTGTTGTGGTTTATGATAAATATTCAATAAAACTTTTCCAGGTCCATTGGTAAAATTTGTGGTTTTGCCGGTGGCATCTAAAAATTTTAACCACTCTTGTTCAAATAGTAAATGAGGGCTTTGCTGCGGAAATTTTTTAAGCGCTACCCTTTTTAATAATATTGATGTTTCTTCAATTAAATTAGATTTGGCATTGTGATTAATCTGTTCAAACATGGCGTATATTTTTAAATCATGTTTTCTTTTATACTGAGCTTTAATCATGAAGTAAATAACAACAGAAAATATGAGTATAACCAGTGCAATTAAAATATACCAACCAGGAGCTAAGGGTAACATAGATACTGGAGGTGGTAAATGAACATCTTTAAGCTGAGCTAATAATTTATCTTCCATTTTTGTTGATACCATTCAATTTTTCAATTAAATTATCACTGGTTTTAATTGATACAAATTTCATTTGATTTTTTAATGACAAATCCTTTATAAATTTAACCTTCTTATTGAAATTATCAGTATAAAGCAACCGGTCTTTTTTCTGAGTGCCAATTTCAATTAATTCATTATCATCTCCAGTAAAAGAATAATACCCATTTTGTGGTAGACGCTCTTCTAATTGATCAAATAAGAATAAATTATGAATATCACAGCGCATTGCTAATAGTTTAAGAATTTTAATACCATCTGCATTAAGGTGGTTAAAATCACTAAGAATAATTATGATGCTTCCAGAATTGGCCTGTTGATAAAGTAATTTTATGACATTATTAATATTACCCGCGAAATTTGATAATTTATTATTAATTAGCAAATTAAAAATTGTTAACAATGACTTGCGGTTACGACTTGGTTTAATTAATTCAGCATTGTTATCATTAAAAACTATTCCACCTAATTGTTCGTGATTATTAAGTGCTGACCAACCAAAAATTGCTGCTAACTTTGCAGCTAAAACGCTTTTAAAACAGACCTTTGTTCCAAATTGCATTGCACTTGATTGATCTACTAACAAATAAATATTACGTTCTCTTTCTTCTTTATATATCTTAGTAAATGGTTTTCCTAGACGTGCTGTCATTGGCCAATGAATTAAGCGAACATCATCACCAGGCTGATACCTTCTGACCTCATCAAAATCTACTCCACGGCCTTTTGCCGAAGATAAATTATTACCGTGGCCAGATAGGTTTACTTTTTTTGTGCTAAAGAAAAGTAAATCTGCAGCATAATATTTTAAAGCTATAAGCTCTTTTAAATTTGGTGTTATGCCTTTACTCATGATGCTTTATGGTATTGCAACAATATTTAAAATTTTATCTACAATTTGATCTGATGTTACGCCATCAACTTCAGCTTCAAAAGATGGAATAATTCTGTGACGAAGAACCTCATGTACCAAACTATGTATATCATGAGGAGTAACAAAATCTCTTCCCTCAAGCCAAGCATTAACTCGGGCTGTTCTTTCAAGTGCTATTGTTGCTCTTGGACTTGCGCCAAAAAGGATCAATTTCGCTAATTGTTCATCATATTTTGAGCTATACCGAGTAGCCATTATTAATTGAATAATATACTCCTCAATCGCTTTACTAACATAAACATTTTGAATTTGCTGTTGTGCGTTAAAAATTGTATCTTGAGTTAATGTTGGTTTATTTGAATTCATTTCAATTGAACCATTTTTATTTAAAGCTAAAATCTTACTTTCATCTTCTTGTTGTGGATAACCAATTTTAACGTAAAGCATAAATCTATCTAATTGTGCCTCAGGTAAAGGGTATGTCCCTTCATGTTCTATTGGGTTTTGCGTTGCCATTACTAAAAATAACTTAGGCAATGAATAGCTAGTTTTACCAATAGTAATTTGTTTTTCGCCCATTGCTTCTAATAGTGCTGATTGTACTTTAGCTGGTGCGCGATTAATTTCATCAGCTAATAAAAAATTATTAAATAAAGGACCTGATTGAAATTTAAATGTTTGTTGTTCTGGTATATAAATATCTGTGCCTGTTAAATCAGCAGGTAATAAATCTGGGGTAAATTGAATACGTTGATAAGAACAATCAATACACGAAGATAAACTTTTAATTGCAGTCGTTTTAGCAAGCCCAGGAGCACCTTCAACTAGCAAATGTCCAGATGACAACAAGGCAATCAGCAAGCGTTTATTCAACTCTTTCTGTCCTATAATTCTTGAATCCATAAATTCTTGAAGTTGTTTAAATTGCTCAAATTCATTCATTTATTAAAGCTCCAGAAAAAATTTCTTCAATAATTATAGCAGTTCAGCATTTTAGCTGTCAATTTATCTTGCCTGATATCAGCTGCTCCCGCTACTGTACTAGTTTCATACCATGTAAATTTAGGTGCAGCACTATCAATTCACTTCAGCTTTAATAAAAAAATGATGGTGGTTTTAGTGGTGTGGAATTTTTTATTGGTTAAATTTTTTAAATTAAAAGTTTGAATTAAAATAGTAAATT
>JAPJMP010000177.1 GCA_026461645.1 Burkholderiales bacterium | reverse complement strand
ATTCTATCTGGGTGCTTTTGATTATTTGTAATAATATTATTAACCAAATTTGGAAGATTTGTGCTAATTTTTTCAACCATAGGTAAAAAATTAGTGTTTATCTTATCAATGAATATCCTAAAATTATTTTGCATCTCTTTAAATTTTTGACTTGCTACAAAACTATTTATATTATTATCAATTTCTAATATTGCTAAATTAAACTCTTTAACCCAAGACATTTAGTTCAACTCTCCCTTAAAGGATTTTTGGAGTATTGATTTTTTCAGTTCTTCTAATTCATTAAGTTTTTGCTGATATATATCCTCTAATTGCTTGGTTTTATCTGATAGTATTGAAAATGTTTTTATAAGTTTTTCTTGGTCTTGGATTGATTTTGGATATGGAATACTTATGCTTCTTATCAGTGGCATATTTAACCCTCTTCTATCATTTCCACTATCACCAGTTATTGTTCTTAACTCTTGATACCTTACTTTTAAATTATAAAAAATAAATTCTGGCAAAAGTTTTTCTATGTCTTTTGGATAAATACTAACCAGTGATTGATTACAAGTGGCTTTTGTTCTCAATATTGCCACTGTTCCTCTGGTTTTACCTTGTCCATTTAGGGCAATAATTACAGAATTTACTGGAAGAAATTTTGTATTTGAATTTGCCAAGCCTAATTCTGTTATCCTGCCTTTACAATCATGTATTTCTATCATATTTACATCACCAGAAACAAGCCATCTAATTTTACCATTATTGTAATATTCAGCTTTATTGCTACTTGGGGTTCCACCAGTCATTAAATTACAAATATCACCTATATTTTTATCTTCCCAATCATCACCTTTATTTGTAAAGATACTTTGTAAATAATTATTGAAAAGCTCTTTGGCATTATTGAGGTTTTGCTCTGCATGTTGTTTTACTTGTTCTATGGCAGAGAATGCTTTATCTAAAATGGATACAATTTTTTGTTGTTCTGGTAGTGGTGCTATTGGAATTGGCAAATCTTGAAAATGTCTTAACCTTAATGATTTAGCAGTTGCTCCAACTGCTACTTCCTCAAAATATTTATGAAAGTGGATTAAATATTTGTAAGCATAGTTTATATTTACAGTCTTATCAAAATTAAATATAGCATATGCTCTTTGGTGCAAATCAAATTTGCCAGAATAGAATTTTGGTAAAAATGTTTGCCCCTCACCAGCTACTATTATTGCATCACAATCAAATAAATATTTTGAGCTTTTTTTAATTACTTTTGATCTATCAAAAAAAGCATAATCACCATTATCAATAGCATCTTCTGTATTTGATTTGCCAGTGCTTATTTCACAGACATCACCCAGTTTTTTTAATTCCCAACCTTGTTTCATAATAGTTCCAAGATAGAATTTAAAATTTCAGCACTTTGTTTATCCAATAGTTGTATTTCTGCCAAAATATCCTTTGGCTCTCTCAATGTGGCTTCTTGTTTTTTATTGGGGTTTTTAGCACTTAAATCATAAGTGGTTTTATCAATATTGGCTATATCAATAGTCCATGAATTATCACTATCAGCATTTGTTTTTTGCAATTCCACAAAATCTGCTAAATCATTTTCATTGAGTGAGTTAGTTTTACCCAAATTTCTATCTAAATTAAGTTGATAAAACCAAACTTTCCTTGTTGCAAAGCCCTTTTCAAAAAATAATACTACTGTTTTAACCCCAGCACCAGTAAATGTGCCACTGGGTAAATCTAATACAGTATGAAGATTACAGTTTTCTAATAATAACTGCCTTAAACCAATTGAAGCATTATCTGTATTACTTAAAAATGTATTTTTGATGACTACACCAGCTCTGCCACCAGCCTTTAATATTTTAATAAAATGTTGAAGAAACAATGATGCTGTTTCACCCGTTTTGATAGGGAAGTTTTGCTGAACTTCTGCTCTTTCTTTACCACCAAATGGAGGATTAGCCAGTATTACATCATATCTATCTTTTTCTTGAATATCTGCCAAATTTTCAGCAAGAGTATTAGTATGTATAATATTAGGTGCTTCAACACCATGTAAAATCATATTCATAATGCCAATTATGTAAGCCATTCCCTTTTTTTCTTTACCATAGAATGTATGCTTTTGCAAAACTTCAACATCTTGTGAGGTTAGCTTTTTGCTGGTTTTTAAATATTCAAAAGCTTCACATAAAAATCCCGCTGAACCAACTGCCCCATCATAAATAGTATCACCAATTTTAGGAGCTACTACCTTTATAATGGTTTTAATCAATGGTCTGGGTGTATAGTATTCTCCACCATTCCTACCAGCATTACCCATATTTTTGATTTTGCTTTCATAGAGATGGCTCATTTCATGCTTATCGGTATGAGTTCTAAATTTGAGTGTATCTATACGTTCAACCACTTCTCTTAAATTATATCCACTTTGAATTTTATTTTTAATCTCAGAAAATATTTCACCAATTTTATATTCAATGGTATTTGGATTCTGAGCTTCTATTTTAAATTTTTTTAGATATGGAAATAATTTATGATCCACAAAATCTTTTAAATCATCACCAGTTAAGGTTGAATAGTGGTCTATTTTACCATCATTGGTTTTTGGAGTAGCCCATACTGACCACTGATACTCACTTGCAATGATATTGCTATATTCTTTACCCGATAGCTCTGCTGCTACTTGCCTATCTTTTTCAAAATCGTCTAGGTATTTTAAAAATAATACCCAAGAAGTTTGCTCTACATAATCTAATTCACTACCACAGCCTGCATCTTTATGCAAAATGTCATCTATATTTTTAAAAGTTTGCTCAAACATTACTGATATTCTTTCAATTTAACTTGTTAATTTATTATAAATATGTTTCCGTTGACAAGGAAACGCTCCAACGTATTCAGTAAGCATTAAGGAACGATGATTGTTTATTTTCAAAAATCCCCCGAATCACGTTAAATACTGCCTCACGTTTATTTTTATTAGTTACCAGCCTATTAAACCATTATAACCCAAAAATTTGATTATTTTATTTTCCAATAACCACCCTTGTCAGCTCCAACTCGCTCTAGTAGATTTTCATTTTTTAATGTTTTAATATGATTTGCAATTGCCTTAGTAGATATATCTAATTGCTGAGCTAGTTCTGAAACGGTTATATGTGGATTCAATTTGATTAATTCAAGAATTTTCACTGAACTTTTCACTGAACTTTTCACTGAACTTTTCACTGAACTTTCTTCACAAATACGAGAAAAAATTACATCAAACCAATTCTCATTATATTTAAACTCAACCGTACCTTTACCTAGTGCAGTTACTGCATCTTTAATTCGTTGTATGCCAGTACCAGCTTTTTCAATATAGTTTGCTCTTTGTAATAAGTCTGCAATTAGTGGATTTCTAAGAACACTGCGTATCCCAAATTCATTATCGCTTAACCCAGGCGGTAATCCACCAAAACTAGTAATTAAGACTCTGTCATCATATACTTCAACCATAATATTTGAACCTCGCTCAAAGTATAATTTGTGACAAAATGCATTTACAATTGCCTCACGTAGGGCAATCTCTGGTATCTCTGGAATATCTTCACGCTGAAGTTTTTCGATTTTATATTCTAAATTGGTGTGTCGCTTAACAAAACTAATCGCATTTTCAATGTTATCTAGCATGTTTGAGCTGTAGTCTTTACGATCAATAATATGAACCCGATCTGTACCCTTAAATAAAATGCAAGTGCAGACTGCTTGTCTAACTGAAAATTCTATTGATTTGGTAAAAAATAAAGCTCCTGCATTATTTAATATGCCATCATGGATGCATTCTAAATTCTTTAAAAGTTGTAGTGGGGTAATACTGGGCAATATTCTAGATTTTTCCAGAAAATGATTAAACGCAGATTGCTCAAAATCCGTTTCAAAATTTGCAACCGTATTTTCTAAAGAATAAAATTGTAATACACCTTCACGTTGAAACATTGAAACAATTTCGGTGCGAGTTAGCTTTTGACTATTTGCTCCAACTCTAAGGAAAAATCCATCTGCACATCCATATGGTTTATGTACACCACGTGGTACTTTAATGACTAATACTCCGTCCACTGGTGTAATACTTACCTTAATTTTAGGATCAATTTGCCTGATACTATCCTGAACTTGTGATAAAATTCTATTATCGCATTGAATTGGTTTGAGTTGTTGTTTATCAGTAACGCCAATCAATAATGTACCCCCATCAGCATTAGCAAAAGCACAAACCTCTTTTACTAAAGATTTATCTACACTTTCTTTAAATTCTAGATGGTAGCCTTCGCCCATTTGAATTAGCGTTTCAATTTCATTTAACATTTATATTCCATTCTATCTTGAGGTCACAAATTGTGACCTCAAGTCATTAACTTATAATTATTTACCTGCTTTTGGTAAATTGATCAATACCTTTAAATACTGCTTCACGCTTGGTTTTATTAGTCACTCGAACATAATATTTACTGGTAATTGAGGTATTGCTATGCCCCATGAGTTTACTCATAACCGCTAAATTAATATTCATAGCAGCATTGTTATCCCCAAAGGTATGCCTAAAAATATGCAATCCAAATTTACTAATGCCAAGTTTAACCAAAATATTCTTTACTGACTTAAAAATATTTCCTTGCGACATTTTACCACCAGTAGAGCTTGGTACAACATAATCACTACTAATATGTTGCTTGATTATTTCTAAGTTATTGCTAATAAAAGTCACTGGAAAATCAAGGCTACGTTCTTTTGCTCCCTTGCCAGTATAAGTAAAACGGTATACATATCCATCAGCTTCGTCATATTCTTCTTGTACTTTATCCCAATGTAAATTAATTAATTCATCAATCCGAATACCATGAAACAACAACATTTTTAAAATTAGAGAGTTGCGGTTGGAGGTAAAATTTTTTAATTGATCTAACTTTTTAATATAATCTATAATTCTATTTTGTTCATCTTGATTAAAACTCTCAGCTTCTTTTTGTTCTAATTTTACCTTAACTCCAGTAATATTTAATTTTAACGTTCCATATTCTTTAAGGTCAGAATCTGAAATAAAAGTTAAAAACTGCTTAACTATATTAATATTCAGATGTTGACTGCTACGCTTTAATTTTTGTTCACTTAGCCATATAATATAATTGTTTAGGAAATATCGGTTTATATCAGTAATTGCCAGATTTTCGTGCTTATCTTGCTCATCAGCAACAAAATCATAAAATCGTTCTAAAATTAGCGTATAGGCTCTTATTGAATTTTTTGAGCCAGATGCCGCATTTTTACTATCTAAGAATAATTTACTATATTTGTTGATAATATCCAATATTTGCATATTTTATCAATTCACCTATAAATATTATAAAAAACATATTTTCACAACAGCAGTTTTTTCTTATAGTTATGTTCTTTGCCGATATTATATCATAACTAAAAAATAAGTATATGATAATTTGTTGTTATCATGTACTTTTAGCATTCATAAAACATCAAAGCCATTAAAATAAACGCTAAATTTAGCATTATATTATCATGTACTTTTTACTTGTGTATAAACTTTATACACAATAGTATATTTTATAACAGTATTTTGCATTTTATGGTATAATTCGTCTTAGTCTAAATAATTACGGATAATGTGATAAT
>JAPJMP010000176.1 GCA_026461645.1 Burkholderiales bacterium | reverse complement strand
TCAGAAGGTTGGCTCACCAATGCTTGCTGCACTTTAGTACTTGAAATTGTATGGCTTGCCAATAAACATCGTTTAGCAGGTGGAGGTGAAATTGTGATAGTTTTTTCCATAAAAAGTTTTGAAGATAAAAAAATAGTGAAATTGAAAAAAATTTAGCGACCTTACATTTAGAAATAAAACAAGAGCAGGAAATTGAATAAACTATTATTACCCAAAAATGCACGTCAATTTTTTATTTCTGGCCCTGTAGGACAATTAGATTGTTTGGAGTTAGTGGTACCTGAGCGTGAAGCAACAGGATTGGCTATTATTTTTCACCCTAACCCTGAAGGTGGCGGAACTTATACTAATAAAGTGGTACAAACGATTGCTAAGGGATTAAATTCCAAAGGCTATATTTGTATTTGTCCTAATTTAAGAGGTGTGGGTTTAAGTGATGGTGTTCATGATTACGGTAACTCGGAAATTGAGGATGCGCTTGCTATATATACATATGCCAGTAATAAATATCCGCAAAGCAAAATTATATTGGCCGGATTTTCCTTTGGGACTTTTATTTTAAGCAAATTGGCAGCAATAGTTAAATATTATAAATTAATTATGGTAGGGCCGGCAATAACTAAATATCCTTTTACCTCTATTGATCCAGAAAACACTTTAGTTATACATGGTGCCAATGATGAAATTATTCCCATTGCTAGTGTTTTAGATTGGTGTCACCAAAATAATCAAACATTAATTTGGGTGCCACAATGTGGGCATTTTTTTCATGGAAAACTAGCTAAACTTCATGCTATATTAAACACTTTTCAATTGGATTAAGAATATGATTTATACCAAATATCCACATGCCAAAATTCACAAACGTGTTCGCCATCTTAATAATCGTGATTTAGCAATTTTATTCGGAGTATTCGTGGGTATGGCAGTTGGTATATATGGCATTTTTATTAAAAATTTTACAATTGCACCAGTATTAGGTAGCGTAGTTAATCAAAATATTTTGTTTAAAATTATGGCAGTAATTTTGTGTGGTGGCACTTTTGGTAATTTATTAAGTTATGTTGGTTCATGTATTGACATAATTACTAATTATGCTACAATTTTTGATTTATTACTAAGTAAAAGTAAAGATCAAAGTATTTAATTTAAAATTACCATATTTTGCTTATTTAACTTTAATGAAATCAATAATGAAGAAAAATAAATTAATTGTAATTACTGGTGGGGCGAAAGGAATTGGGTTAGCTATTGCGCAAAAATTGATTGCTGTGCCAGTAACGGTAATTATTACTTCAAGGCAATTTGACTTTACTCCGCAAACATTAAAAATCAATGCAGTTAATCAACAATTCTTGGATGTAAATATACCACAAACAATACAGAATTTTTTTACATGGCTGGAACAGCAAGATTTTGAATTGATTGGTTTAATCAATAATGCCGGAATTGGTATATTTAAACCATTTACCGATATCTCTTTAGATGAATGGAACTCAGTTATTACTACCAATTTGAGTGGCGCTTTTTATTGCTCACAGTTAGCCTTTAAAATTATGGCAAAATTTAATGGGGGTAGAATATTAAATATTGGCTCCATAGTTGAATTAGCTGGAATCAAACATAATGCAGCATACGCGGCAAGTAAGGCCGGGTTAAAGGCGCTGTCATTGGTTATTAGTGATGAGGGTAAAAATAGCAATATATCTTCAACTCATATTGCTTTAGGTGCAGTCTACACAGATATTTGGTTGGAACGAAATCAATTTAAACAAGAAGAAATGCTAAATATCGAGGATGTTGCGAATACAATTTGTTACTTAGTTAATTTATCACCCAGCGTTCGAGTTGATTATATTGAAATAACACCCCCTAAAAAAATATTATAAAGGTAAATTAACTTGCAAACAGTTTTATTAACCGGGGCAGCAAGAGGCATAGGCTATAAGATAGCAGAAATATTAGTAAATAAATATAATCTTATTTTAATTGATAAAAATGAGATAGAACTAGAAAATAGTGCCACACAACTTAGACATAAAAATAATATGGCACAAATTCAAAGCTATGTTTGTGATGTTGGAAGTGTTAAACAGGTTGCGCAATTACATAAAAATCTTTTAGAAAATAATTTTATGCCGCATATTTTAATTAATAATGCAGGTTATGGTGGGCCGTTTCAAAATTTATGTGATATTAGTTATGAACAATGGGATTTGGTAATGAATACCAATTTAAAAAGTATTTTTAATTTTGCTAAAATATGTTTACCTAGTATGCAACAGGCAGAATGGGGAAGAATAATTAATATTGCTTCTATTCAGGGGCTAATTGGAGCAAAACTTTCTTCAACTTATATTGCTAGTAAACATGGAGTAATCGGTTATACTAAGGCAATTGCTGCCGAATACGGGCAATACTCAATTACATGTAATGCCATATGTCCTGGCTATGTTGATACCGCAATGGGGGTACAAGAAGATGAAATACCAAATCATTTCAAAAATGTTATTACAAGAACACCATTAAAACAAATCGGGCAACCTTATGATATTGCCAAATTAGTTGAGTTCTTAATTAGTGATGCTGCCAAATTTATCAATGGAAGCATCATCACTATTGATGGTGGACTTATGGCTGATATAGGGTTAACCTAATTGAAGCCACTATTTAATTAGATTAATTACGGCTTTAACCCCATCAATTTGCTTAATACCAGAAATTGCTCCTTTAATTTGATATTTTTCTCCAGCATTTCTACCTAGCAAATATACAACACCAGAACAAGTAACAACCTTAATATTATTCGCATTAACACCATTTTGACCAATTAATCTAGTTTTAGCAATTGAAGTAATGTAGGTGTCTTTTGAGACTGCTCCTATAGTTTCCTTGGGGCTAACAGATACATAGTTCCAGAATTTTTTAACGCCATTTGTATTGTTTACCGCCTGATTTATTTTATCATAATCATTTTCATTGGCAACTTGTCCAGCAACTAGTACTTGCGAGTCATAACTTGCTATAGTAAAGCTACCATTAGGAACTTGAGCACTTAATACATTGTTAACTTTATGTTCCAAATCTTGATCAGCTATAACAGTTTTAAATCCGCGATCATCTGTTGTAGTCGCAGCAACGGTACCTACTCCAGCACCAACTACTGTTGCGGCACAACCTACAATTAAAGAAGTAACAAAAATTAATAATACATAAGAAAACTGTTTCATAAATAATAAATCCTTAGTTAAAGTTAAATTTAATTAATTATATCATAGCACAGGCAGTCGAATTTAATAAAAAGATTTTTGATGAGGTAGTTAATCAATCATCATAGTTAATACTTAGCGATGCCCACAATTACAACAATTGCAAATAACTTAATGTGCGTTATTTTGGGTTTAATCATAAACATATTGTAACTACAAAATATTTGAAATTAATAATAGCGGATAAAATCGAGGTTTAAATTTAATCTAGGCAAGGCAAGAATGATGCTATAATAAATTATGCTTTAAATTAATTTTTTTAAAAGTTTATTATAATGAATATTAGAACATTAAATGGAATTAAGCCTAATATCGATGACAGCGCTTATATTGATAATAGTGCAGTGGTAATTGGTAAGGTTACAGTTAAGAAAGATGCATCTATTTGGTGTAATTGCGTTTTACGTGGAGATGTTAGTACTATTTATATTGGTGAAAATTCAAACATTCAAGATTTAACGATGCTGCATGTTACACATTATAAAGATGAAAAATCTAAAGAAACGCCATTATTTATTGGTAATAATGTAACTGTTGGACATAATTGTTGTTTACATGCTTGTACAATTAAGGATAATGTTCTAATTGGAATGGGTAGCACAATATTAGATAATGCAATTATTGAGCCTAATGTGATTATTGGGGCTGGAAGTTTAGTTGCACCAAATAAAATTCTGCAGTCTGGTTATTTATATTTTGGTAATCCTTTAAAACAGGTAAGATTATTAAGCACCGAGGAAATTGAGCATATTCAATATTCTGCTAAGCATTATGTTGAAATCAAAAACATGCATAAAAATGAACAGCAATAACAATTTTATTCCATATTATTTAAGAAGCAAGTTATCAGAGTTTGGAATAAATAATAAGCAACAACTGCTAAAGCATGACTATTGGTTAGTTTTTCAGTGGTTAAAAGATAAGTTTCCGAGTATCAGTTTTAATTATTTATTTGATTTATTTTGTATTTATAATGCAATAGAGTTCAGTAACTTAACAGTGCAAGATAAAGTTAAAATCAAGCACGAGTATAAGAGGCAAACGCCGCATTATGCACCACTTAAAAGTGAATCAATCGACTATTATCTTGATTATGCAAGTAATGTGGCACAACAAAATGGTACAGATATTCCAATTGGTGCTGTTATTGTTAAGGATGGACAAATAATTGGATGTGGTACGAATAATGTAATAACCACTAATAATATTACTCATCATGCAGAAATAATAGCGATTAATGCCGCTGCGCAAAAAATTAGCAGTCATCGATTAGATAATTGTGATTTATATGTAACTGTTGAGCCTTGTTTAATGTGTGCTGGTGCCATTTTACAGAGTCGAATTAAGAGGTTAATTTTTGGTGCTGTAGAGCCAAAAACAGGAGCTATAAGTAGTCAGTATAAAGTCTTTACCAATAACAATGTAAATAAGCATACTGAAATAATTGGGCCAATAAATACTAAGTATGCGCAAGATTTAAAAAATTTTTTGCAGCGTAAGCGTTAAATATCCTTAAATAAAAAAGCCCCATTAATTTTATAATGGGGCAAAATTTTAATTAAATTTTATTATTGACAAGATTCACACTCTGGATTGTCAATTGAACAAAATTGGCTTTCAGTAGCTTGCAAAATATCATTCTGTACTGCTTTTTGCCCAAATTGTCCTTGAGTAGAGGCAAAACCATCAGCAGAAACAGCATTTAATTCACCACCCTTACCTGTTGATTTCTCAGCAGATGTGGCAGCTAATGTACGTAGATAATAAGTGGTTTTTAAACCACGAATCCAAGCTAATTTATACAGTTCATCTAGTTTACGGCCTGATGGTTGAGCTAAATATAAATTAAGTGACTGTGATTGATCTAACCATTTTTGTCTTCTACTTCCAGCTTCAATTAGCCATTTAGCATCAATTTCAAAGGCTGTAGCATAAATTGAGCGAATATTTTCTGGAATGCGATCAATTTTTTGTAAACTTCCGTCAAAATATTTAATATCGGATAACATAACATCATCCCAAATATTAAGTTCTTTTAAATCTTTTACCAAAAATTCATTAACCACAGTAAACTCACCAGATAAATTTGATTTAACAAAAATATTTTGATAAGTTGGCTCAATTGAGGCTGATACTCCAATGATATTGGAAATAGTAGCGGTAGGAGCTATTGCTAAGCAATTAGAATTGCGCATACCATCTTGTTTAATTTTATTGCGTAAGTAATTCCAATCTAATTTAGATTCAGTATTAACTTCTAAATACTCCTGTCCACGTTCTGTAGCAAGGAGGTGTACCGAATCTAAAGGCAATACTCCCTGTGACCATAAACTGCCTTCATAACTAGAATATTTACCACGTTCACGCGCTAATTCACTTGAAGCTAAATAGGCATAATAAGCAATAGCTTCCATTGATTGATCAGCAAATTCAAGTGCCTGACTTGAAGCGTATGGAATACGCAGCATGTGTAAACAATCCTGAAAGCCCATAAAGCCAAGACCAACAGGGCGGTGAGCTAAGTTAGAGTTTTTAGCTTTATCTACTGGATAGAAATTAATGTCTACTACATTATCTAACATTCTCATTGCGGTATTAACGGTGCGTTTTAATTTCTCGTGGTTAATAGCACCATTGAGCATATGGTTTGCTAAATTTATTGAGCCTAAATTACATACTGCAATTTCATGCTCATTGGTATTTAAAGTAATTTCGGTACATAAATTTGAACTATGTACTACTCCAACATGTTTTTGTGGTGATCTAATATTACATGGATCCTTAAAAGTAATCCACGGATGTCCTGTTTCAAATAACATAGTTAAAATTTTGCGCCATAATTGTAATGCCGGAATAGTTTTAAATACTTTAATCTTTCCATTGGCTGCCATGGCTTCATAATTGGTGTAAGCTTGCTCAAAATCTTTACCATATTTGTCATGTAAATCTGGAACTTCATTTGGCGAAAACAGGGTCCAATCTGCTTGTAAATGTACTCTTTTCATAAATAAATCAGGAATCCAATTGGCAGTATTCATATCATGACATCTTCGTCTATCGTCTCCTGTATTTTTACGTAACTCAAGAAACTCTTCAATATCAGCATGCCAGGTTTCTAAATAAGCACATACTGCACCTTTTCTTTTACCACCTTGATTAACAGCTACAGCAGTATCATTAACAACTTTTAGAAATGGGATTACTCCTTGTGAACTACCATTAGTTCCTTTTATTCTTGCTCCCATAGATCTAACTTTAGTCCAGTCATTACCCAATCCACCAGCAAATTTGGATAATAAAGCATTTTCTTTTAGGGCATCGTAGATACCAGCTAAATCATCATCAACTGAGGTTAAGTAACAACTGGATAATTGAGAATGCAAGGTACCAGAGTTAAATAATGTCGGAGTTGAAGACATGAAATCAAAACTTGATAATAAATTATAAAATTCAATTGCTTTTTCTTCACGATTAACTTCTTTTAAAGCAAGCCCCATTGCAACCCGCATAAAAAATATTTGTGCCAATTCTATTCTTCTGCCACTAATATGTAAAAAATATCTATCATATAATGTTTGCAAACCTAAATATTTAAATTGATTATCTCGTTTAGCATCAAAAGCTTTAGCTAATTGATGTAGATCGTAATTAGCTAATTCAGGATTTAATAATTCCGCTTCAATCCCTAATTGAATATATTTGGGAAAATATTCTTGATAAGCACTAGTCATATTTTTTTGCGTTACAATATGGCCAAAAACCTCTTTAGCTATTTTATGTCTAAGCAATCGTGCCGTAACAAAATTATAATCTGGTTCACTTTCAATTAGTTGCCGTGCTGACAAAATCATCGATTTATATAATTCATCCTCACTAACTCCATCATATATATTTTTTAATGTTTCATCTAAAATTAATTTAGGACTTACATTATTTAAATCTTGGCAGGCTTCAGTAGCAATATCAAATAATAGTTTGGTTTCCAATGCTTTTTTGCTGCCATCGGCATAAATTACATTAATTTCATGAGTTGGTAATTGAATTCCACTTAGAGCTCTCTCTTTATTACGTTCTTCACGGTATAAAACATAACTACGCGCTACTTCATATTGCCCATTACGCATAAGGGCTAGCTCAACTTGGTCTTGAATTTCTTCAATATGAATCGGAGAACCTTGAGATCTTCTATTTTGTAATGCTTGCATAACAATTGCAGTTAAATGATGTATTTGGTCTTTAATTGCTACACCAAATAAAGCTTCGTGCCCATACACTGCAATGTAAGCCTTAGTTATAGCTACAGTAATTTTACTGGCATTAAATGTAACTACAGATCCATTTCTTCTAATTACGGGATAACTAGAAAAATCACACTCTGGGGTCAAAGATTGTCCAAACTCAGTGGCCAAAATATTTGCTTCATTAGACAGGAGAACCATCATTATTCCTTTAAAGTATTAAGTTAAGAAAATATTGCGCAAAACACTATATATAGTATTATCCCTTACTATATTGACACTAATTCTAGTGTTTGCATAATAGTTATTATACTCTTATTTTTATATTTAAAATAAGTTT
>JAPJMP010000175.1 GCA_026461645.1 Burkholderiales bacterium | reverse complement strand
TTTCTACACCTGTTTTAAAATAGTGTATAATGAATTCTATGCATTAATTAAGAATCTGATTTTTAGTTAGTGTGTAGTTGCATCTGTATAGATGTTTTTATTATTTTATTTAATAAAGGACTTTAATTATGACGACAACTCAAAAACTTTTAAATCTTGGCAAATTATCTTCTGCTTGTAAGGCATCTTCTTGTTCTAAAAAGAAAAGCTGCCATAGCAAAAACTAAGTTTTAAAGCAGTTTCTTTGAAACTGCTTTATTTTTGGAATATCAGAATGCAATTACCCAATAAAGAAGTTATCAAAAGTTGGAATCACGAGCCAACTATTTATAGATTAATGTCTGAAAATCGCTGGACTTATGCTCAAAGTAAACAATGGTTTAATGATTTTATGTGTTGGTTATATACCGCAATGCGGTGTGAGCAGGATTATAACAAAGAATTAATTATGGATAGTCTACATTATCTTGATGATGTGTGGCATGCCTACATTTTACATACTAAAGCTTATTTTGACATGTGTCAAACTTTATTCGCCAAAGATTTTATTCATCATGAACCAGAAAATCCTTTTTCCCGTGGTGAAATTAGTGATGAAGAATTAGTTTTTCAGATGAATTTGCTTATCGAAGATTGGGGTGATGAGTATGTAGATCGTGTATGGCGTTATGGTGCTGATATACATGATATTATGGCTAAGACTGTTTAATTCCTTATATTTTATTCAATTGTTGGCAAACTTGTCGTATATTTCTCTTGTGAAAAAAATAAGCTCATGCCAACTAAAGCAATTACACCAATAATTAACAAATATGCATAAGGAATAAAATATTTATGTGCAAGTAATGCGCTAATTATCAAATTTAGCAAAATGCCGCTACCACGACCCATTGCGTATAAAAAATTAGTTGCGGTACTTCTTTGATTAGTTCCATAATTTTTCATAACCACTTGTACCCAGATTACCGGATAACCTCCACCTAACAATCCCAATAAAATACAGTATGATAAGAATGTATTATCTGTAACAAAAGTAAAACCCGGCATAATAATTGCAAATAATAGTAAACTACCCCAAATATACTTATTATAACTATTTAATTTGGGAATTAGTATTCCAGCACAAATTGTGCTGATAATGTTACCAATAAAAAACCCAATTAGCAATAAAGTAATGGCCTGGGATAATGGCAAATTAATTGTCATATAGCTAGGATAAATAAACATAATACTAATTAATAAATAAAACGGAACAATTAAAATAATAAGTCTAATCAATTTTATTAATTTTGGTAATGAATTAAATAATTGAATAAGGCTCCCTTGAACTTTAAGAAAAGGCGGTAGATTTAAAAACATTGTTGATTCAATAAGTCTTCTTCTTAAAACATAAATGATAATGCCAAATAAACTGCCAAATAAAAACATAATTTTCCACGATATGGTACCAAGAAAGGTGGCACATATTCCACCTAAAATGCCGGAGAAATATAGCAGCGATAATTTCTTGTTCATTTCTTTATTTTTGACTAATAATTCAGCGATTAAGATACTGGATGTCGAAAACTCTGTGGCAAGACCAAAGCCAGAAAGAAACCTTAAGCCAATAAACACCGTAGTTGAATGCGTAAAAATACTAAAAAATATTGCTAAAGAATAAATAATAATACTTAATTTAATAATTACCATTCGCCCAAATTTATCTCCAAGCACCCCAAAACAAATACAACCCAAAACTATACCCACAGTGTAAAAATTAGTAATTTTAATGTATAGCAGTTGAATCGCTGTGGTATTGGTTATATTAAATAAATCAGGAATAATAGTGGCATAACGTGCCGAGAAAATTGTTAAATCATAAAAATCAATAAAATAACCAAGACATAATAATAAAATTGTGTATTTAAGATTTTTATTGTCGTTTGTTGCCGCTACATAATTCATACATTAAAACCTTTTAGAAAAATTTGCAACTCACTAATTATATATCACCAATATTGAATGTGCTCTCATTTTAGGTAATTCACCTTTATTGGCAACAGCAATAATTGCTGTTCCTGCTTGCTGGTGATTAACCACAATATTCCAAATAGCAGGCGGAACCAAATTATTAATTTCATAATCATCAATGCTTGTTGCATTAAAAATTATAATAATATTATTCCAGCTATCACTATTGGGATAATCTTTTAAATGATAAATTATAACACCAGAACCGACATCATTATAAGCAGGGTAGACATGTAAATGCTCTAGAACCTCATAAGAGGATTGCATATTAAAAGCTGGATGTTGTTTTCTTAATTCAATTAAACCCTTAATATAATCAAATACTGGCTTAAATTTTAATTTATTTTCCCAATGCAACATATTAATTACATCATTGCCTTTATAACTATTATGTTCTCCTTGCTTTGTTCGCAATATTTCTACCCCGCCATGTAAAAATGGTATTCCTTGTGCGAATAAAACCAAAGCTAGTGCCAATAAATTCTTTCGCACTAAAACATCATCCAAAATATTCTCATGAATATTTAATTGAAATTTACCTGCTTCAATATTTTGATAATGACTTTTCTCAATTTGGTCCCATAAAGTATAGTTATCATGGGCATCAACATAATTTACTGATTCTAAAGGGTTAGCGGTCAAAGTGTTAATTGATCCCTTTAAACCTTCAATTATATTAAGATTAATATTATAATTATGTGGTTGTCCGCTAACAAAACCATGCGATAAATTATTATTTCCTCTAATTGCGTCACGAAAAACATCGTTAAAAATTGCAAAATTTTTATTTTTTTGGCGCGTTTTATAGGTTGCATTTTGTAATGGCGAATAACCAGCTTTCCACGGCTCACCATAAATTAAAAATTTAGGATTTAGTGATTGCGTTTTTTTAACAATCATTTGCATGGTGTCAAAATCAATTAACTCCATTAAATCTAACCTAATCCCATCAATTTTATAATTCTTTTGCCAATGTAAAATTGAATCTACAACTAATTTTCCAACCATTTTTCTTTCTGTGGCTAATTCATTACCACAACCAGAACCATTAGTCAATTTGCCATACTCATCACTTCTAAAAAAATACCCTGGAACAATTTCTTCTAAATACTTAGTGCTAAACATATGGTTATAAACTACATCCATTACTACTTTAATGCCATTAACATGAAATTTATTGATCATCATTCGCGTTTCAAAAATTCTAAATCCAGCATCATAAGGATTTAATGAATAACTGCCTTCCGGAATATTATAGTTTTGTGGGTCATAACCCCAATTACGATTATTGCTTTGATCAGTTACTGTTTCATCCACAGTTGCAAAATCAAATATCGGCAATAAATGTACATGTGTAATGCCTAACTCAACTAAATGATCAATTCCAGTGGTTACTTTAGTTGCATTATTTGCATCAGCATAAAAAGTTCCATCCTGTGTTAACCCCATAAACTTGCCACGAAATAGTGGATTAACTCCGCTATTTTGTTGCCACGTAAAATCACGAACATGTAATTCATAAATAATTGGATTACAAAATTCATCTTGCCAGCGAATATTTGATTTGTTTTCATCATGCCATTGGCGTGGAGTTACTGGATTTGAATTAATATTTAATAAAACTCCACGTTGGCCATTAACTGCAGCACCAATAGCATATGGATCTACAACATAATTTGTTTTAATTTGACATTCGCCCAATAAGTTAAATTCATAAAACTGTAATTTATATAAATAATATCTATTTTCATGATCCATTTGCTCAATTTCTGCAGTATAAAGTCCATGCTTCTTATCATACTCCATCGCATAAATATAACTTGCTTGTTCTATATCCTGGTCGCGAGTATAATATATCATAATCTCAGCCTTGATGGCTGTAGGTGCCCATAACTTTAATTGAATCATTTGATGTTTAAAGGTTATGCCTAAATCATCCTTATCATAGCTAAAATTATCTAAATATTTACGCAGTAAAACTTTTTGCGGTGGGTAGGTTTTATTCGTCCTAATTTCAACTAAATCATTGGCTAGCAAATGCTGTTCAACATGGGTAAAAGTAATTTCTTTATGCATAATAGTGTACTGAATATTAGGACATACTTGATGATTAATTACTACACTAAAAATGGTATCAATTTGTGGTGGGTGTGATAAATATGCCTTAATCTGTGAAGCATCATCCATAACAGCAAATTCAATACGCGGGTTTAAACATAATATTACTTCAGCTAAACTAGTAAAAATTTTATTATAGCCGTTAATTAAATAATAATTAGTTAAATTTGCTTCCATTTTAAAGCTTGGAGTTTGCTCTGCCCATTCATCCAGCCACTGCTCTCCCCAAGATTTTTTTCGCACAATTACATAATCTTTATTAGTCTGCGCTACTAGTCCGTATTCGCTCTCAAATTCAAAATCATACGCTGCTGCATCTATGCCGTCTTGATTATAACACCATAAATTCCAGCTAAAATTATTTCCCTTATACTCCATATTTGGTTGTATAAAATGCACTAATTTGCCAGTAAATTTACAAACATTGATTTTAAATACTCGACTAATAAAAATTCCTGTTGCTGCTTGATAACCCTTAAGTGTAACTTCATCACCATGTTTATATTTTTTGGTTTTTCTTTTAAAAAAATTAGCTAATTTAGGTTTTAAATGAAAAGTAAAAATATTATTAGTTTGCGTAACTTGATAATTAGGATAAGCTTCCCAAGTAAAATCATTGATTACTTTTACGGTACTATCTTCAAGAAGCTCAACTACAACCACTTCAAGCGGATAATCAATAAAGATTTCATTAGTGGATGCTTTGATGATGAGGTTTTTATTAGTTAACATATTTAAATACCGTTACCGCTAATGGCGGAACTGTTATTGCAATAGAATAATTAAAGTGTTTAAATTGATGCATAAAACTAACTTTATGCTCTTGGTTTAACTGCCCTGAACCACCATAATTTAATTCATCAGTATTAAAGACTTCAATATATGTACCACTATAGGGCACTCCAATATTATAGTTATGATAGACTAACGGCGTAAAATTACATACATAAATTAAACAATCCTGTTTATTTTGTGCATAACGAATAAAGGATAAAATACTTTGATGACTATTATTTGCATCAATCCATTCAAAACCAGCAGTAGCAAAATCAAGCTCCCATAAAGGTTTATGCAGCAAATAAAACTGATTTAATGCTTTGGAAAATCTTAATATCTCTGCATGTGTATGAAATTTATCAATTATTTGCCACTGTAATTGTTCATATTCTCGCCATTCAACAAACTGTCCAAATTCGCAGCCCATAAATATTAATTTTTTTCCCGGGTGTCCATGCATATAGGTTAAATAAAGTTTTAAACCGGCAAATTTGCTCCATAAATCACCCCACATTTTATTTATTAGTGATTTCTTGCCGTGTACTACTTCATCATGTGATATAGCCAAAATAAATTTCTCTGAATAATTATAAACCATAGAAAAATTAATTTGATTATGATGATGCTTTCTATAAACTGCATCTTTAATTACGTATCTTAAGGTGTCATTCATCCACCCCATATTCCACTTGTAGTTAAAACCTAGTCCGCCATGGGCAACATCAAGTGTTATATTTGGCCAAGCTGAAGATTCTTCAGCTATAGTAATTGCTCCTTGACAATTATGTTTAATCACTGCATTTAGTTCACGTAAAAAATTGATACCTTCGATATTTTCTTTGCCACCATAAATATTTGCTTCCCATTCGCCATCATTTTTGGCATAATTTAAATATAAAATATTTGATACCGCATCTACACGAATGCCATCAAAATGAAATTCTTTAAACCAATATATAGCATTGGAAATTAAAAAGGTTTTAACTTCATTACGTCCTAAATCAAAATTATGTGTGCCCCAATCTTTATTATTAGCTTTTTTATTAGACTGATATTCATAGCAGGCCTGTCCATCGAAATTAATTAAGCCATGCTCATCCTTACAAAAATGTCCTGGTACCCAATCTAATATAACTCCAATATTATTTTTATGTAATTTATTGATCAATATTTTTAAACCATCTGGCTCTCCATGCCGACTCGTAACCGAGTAATATCCAGTAGGCTGATAACCCCATGAGGCATCTAGTGGGTGTTCTGATAATGGCATTATTTCTACATGCGTATATCCCATTTCTTGTATATATTTAGGTAATAGTTCAGCTATTTCGGCATAGGATAAAAATTTACCATTATTCGTCCGCCACGAGGCTAAATGTAATTCGTATATATTCATTGGCCTAGCATCCAAATTTGTTGTAGCTCTTTGCTCAAGCCAATATTGATCTTCCCATTTAAAATCAATATGTTGATAGACAATTGAAGAGGTTGCAGGTCTTAATTCTGAATAAAAGGCATACGGATCTGCTTTATACCGGGTACCTAATGTATACTTATTTTGGACAGCAAATTTATATTTAGTTCCATGACCCAGGTGAGGAATAAATATACTCCATAGCCCACCATAATTGATTAATTTTAACCTATATCGATCATCTACCTGCCAATAACTAAAGTCACCAACCAGCCATACATTATTAGCATTTGGTGCCCATGTTGTAAATTTAACTCCACTAATGCCGTTTTGCTCAATTACATGAGCGCCCATAAACATATAGGCAAAAATATGTTTACCTTCGTGAAAGAGATACTCATCTATTTGTTCAATTAAATTTATTTGCGGCATAATTTAAACCTTCTTCTAGTGGCTACCCATACTTAAGTAATTATAGCATGCAATAGATTAATTATTATTTGCAAAAAATGGTAAAATAATTATTTATTTTAGCGCTCTAAATGGAATAATCAATATGCTTTTTAATCGTAAAAGGATTTAGAACATAATGCAACAACTTTGGGGAAAAAATTTAATTACACCTATTCAAGATGCAAGTAATGAACAATTATATGCATCACTAGTTAAAACTGTTAAAGCACTAGTCAAAACTAAGGAAGATATTAGTGGTATAAGAAAATTATATTATATTTCTAGTGAATTTCTTATCGGAAAACTTTTACGCAGCAATCTCATCAAATTAAATGCTTATGAAGAAATAAAAGAATATTTACAAAAAAACGGCAAAAATATTGAAGATTTAGAGCAACTGGAACCTGAACCATCATTAGGTAATGGCGGGTTGGGCCGATTAGCCGCTTGCTTTCTTGATGCAATTGCCAATTTAGGAATTAATGGTTGTGGTATAAGTTTAAATTATCATTTAGGTTTATTTAAACAAGTTTTTATTGAAAACTCGCAACATGAATTACCTAATCCTTGGATCAGTGATAACTGTTGGCTAAATAAAACGGATATCAGCTTTGAAATTCAATTAGGTAAATTTAAAACTAAATCTAATTTATATCAATTAGAAGTTTTAGGAGCAAAT
>JAPJMP010000174.1 GCA_026461645.1 Burkholderiales bacterium | reverse complement strand
CCAGTGCATCGGTAATCTGCTTCACCCTCTTCGCGCACCGCGAGGCTGTTGCAGACGGGGCATTGGCTTGGCATGGTGAAGAGTTGTGCACCTTGAATTCTTTTCTCTACATTTAAAATTTCTATTTCGCGATTTAATTCTTTTAATATTTTATTTAAACGTTTCTTTAAAGAAATAGTTTCAAGCAAATCTTGTCGAATTTGTAAATCAACGACAACATGAGTAATAATAACGTCAGTTAATTGTTCAATACTTTCAATTTTAGTAATTAAATTAACAATTTCTTCAGGAACTTTTTGATTTAATTTGGCATATTGTTCAAATTGTTGAACTATTTCCCGTTTAATTGCTTCAAGGGCAACATTTTTAATATCATTTATTGTCGTAACAGTTTCAACATTTGAAGCTAAGTAACCACCATCAGCTTCAATTATTTGCAGAGCTCTGGCTCTAGTTTTACCTTCAATTAACACTTTATTGGTTCCATCCGGTAATTTTAGTACTTGTAAAATTTTAGCTAAAGTTCCAATCGAATGAATATTATCAATAGTAACTTCATTTTCTTGTGGATTTATTTGACTTAATAAAATTACCATATTATCTTTTTTAGCTGCAACTTCAAGAGCTGTAATTGATTTTTGGCGGCCAATAAATAGCGGAACTACCATATTGGGGAAAATCACCACATCTTTTAAAGGGATAATTGGAGTTAAGGTGTCTATGTCATTAAGTCCAATGCTTTTATTTTGAGTTTTTGTAATCATTTAATTCTTTCTTACACTAACATTGCGTTTAAAATAAAATTTTTATTTTGGAGAACAGTTATCAACTCTTCAATTTCAGTTAAATTATGGACACTAAGTGTAGCATAAATATAAGCAATTTTACCTGTATCATTTGGCTGGCTAATTTCTAAAATGTTAATATTGCGTTTACCTATAATATTAGTTAATTTAGAAAAAATACCTGGTTCATTTGGTACTACTACTTGTATGCGGGACGCAAATGTTTTGTCCGTATTATTTAATATAAGTACGCTTGTAAAGTTTTCAAGACCTATTTTTCTAATTTCTTTACAATTATGCCGATGAAGGACCAATTCATCTTGACGATTAATCTTAGCTAAAATTGGTTCGCCTGGAAGAGCAAGGCAAGTATTATCTTGCACAACAGGAATTTTCCAATGATCTAAATCAATCATTAAAGTTGCATCTTGTGGGTGCCCAAGCAGTAACTTAGCAACTTCAAGGACAGGTATATTACCAGCGCCAACTTCATGTTTAAGTTCTTCGCGGTTTAAAATATCTGGGTAATATTTTTTTATAATGTTATCTAGATCTTTATTGGTGATTTTCTTATTTTGTGTAAAATTAGCTAAAACTAAATTAATTAAATTTTTACCTTTTTCAACATCTTCATCAAACTTTTGTTCTTTAAAAAACTGTTTAATTTTGCTAATTGCTTTGCCTGATACCACCATAGACAACCAGTCTTCAGTAGGTTCAATATTATTGGCAGTTACTATTTCAACTATATCGCCACTTCTTAATTTAAAATCGGGCTTAACAATTTCCTGATTTACAATAGCATGATGACAATGATTACCAATATCGCTATGAATAAAATAAGCAAAATCTAGCACAGTAGAACCATTTGGAAGCAAAACAATTCTGCTTTTAGGTGTGAAAACATATAAGTCACTAGGAGAGAAGTCCTGTTTTAGACTGTCCATAAACTCATTAGCAGAAAATGTGCTAGATTGAATGTCAAGAATATTATTGATTAAACTAGTGGTTCTTTGATGTGCAGAAAAATATTCATCATTATTTAATTGTTGTTTAAGCCAATGGCTAATAATTCCTGTTTCAGCCACTTCATCCATAGCTAGAGTACGAATATGAATTTGTAGTGGTATGCCGTTTGGTCCCATTAGGGTTGAATGTAACGATTGATAACCGTTGCTTTTAGGAATGGCAATGAAATCTTTAAAGGTCCCAGGCAAAGGTTGGTACAAACCATGAAGTACGCCAACGGTTAAATAACAATCTGAGATTTTTTTAACAACAATTTTAATTTCAAATACATCATAAACACGATTAAAATTCTGACCGCGTTCACGCATTGATAAATATAAGTTATAAATTCCTTTTTCGCGGTAGACAAACTGCGACGTAATACCATTTGATTTTAATGAGTTACCAATATTTTGTAAAATTTGCTCAATGATTGGACGTCTTTTTTTTTGTGCTTCGGTGACCGCTTTAAATAAAACTTGGTAGCGATAGGGGTTTAAATATTTAAAGCTTTCATCAGCTAATTGTAAATGTGCTTTATATAGACCAATTTTATTGGCCAAAGGGACATAAATTTCCATAGTCTCACGTGCAATGCGCTTTCTTTTTTCTGGAGCCATTGATGCCAAAGTAAGCATATTATGCAAACGATCGGCAATTTTAATTAGAATCACTCTAACATCATTAGCCATAGCTAAAACAATTTTTCTAAAATATTCAGCATGGGCGATTTTTTCATTGGTATAACTTAATTTGTCTAATTTAGTAACAGCATCTACTATTTCGGCAATGGTGTGCCCAAATATTTGAATAATATCTGCTTTAGTAACAGAAGTGTCTTCTATAGTATCATGTAATAAAGCTCCAGCAATTGCTGTTTCATCCAAGCCCCATTCACTGATAATAGTTGCAACTTCAATTGGATGGATAATATATGGTTCGCCGGTTTTTCTTTTTTGTGAGAAGTGGGCATGACTTGCCACTTCAATGGCAAGTTCAATAATTTCAACTTGTTTTTGATTAAGGTGTATCCTAGCACAACGCAAAAGATTTTGTCGTTTGTCTTCTACTAATACTGAATATACTCCATAATCTAAGATCATATTCTTTACTTAAGTAATATTGTTTTATTCTAAAACCTTAAATAGTTCTTCATTTACTAAATTATCCGCAATTTCACGCAAAGCTAAAACTGTTGGTTTATCGTTTTCGCTATTTGCAAGTAATGTTGCTGAACTATTTTCAATTTGCCTAGCTCTAATCGAAGCTATAATTGTCATATTAAAGCGGTTAGGGATGTTTTCCATACAATCTGCGACAGTAAATCTTGCCATAATAATTGTTCCTAAAAATTTAAGTTTAAATAGTCTAAAATTGGTAAGTGCTAAGTACTTTTGGCACTTTAAGTCTTTGTACCATAATTATACTATAGATTGCCTCAAGAGCATCATTAAAATTATCATTGATAACGGCGTAATCAAATTGTTTAGCACTTAAAACTTCTTCTTTAGCTTTACTTAAGCGCAAGATTATTGTGTCATTATCATCAGTATCTCTAGTTCGAAGTCGACGTTCTAATTCGATTAAGCTAGGTGGTAAAACAAAAATTAGCACGGCCTCAGGAAATATTTTTTTAACTTGCATTGCTCCTTGAATGTCAATTTCAAGAATAATATCAACATTTTTTTGGCGTAAATTGTTTATGCTATCAACATGAGTGCCATAAAAATTATCATATACGATTGCATGTTCAACAAATTTACATTGTTGTAACATTGCGGAAAAAGTAGCGTGCGAGGTGAAATGGTAATTAATTCCGTCTATTTCACCAACTCTTGGAGCTCTTGTGGTGTGCGATATTGAAACTTGCACTGAGTTATCTTTTGCGCATAGAGCCTTTACTAACGATGACTTTCCTGCACCCGAAGGAGCGGAGATAACAAAAATATTGCCTGTTTCCATGATTAATAAATCTTTCTAGTTGTTTAACTTGTGAATATTGTAGAATAGATACTTATATATTAAACTATTTTTAGTATTTTAGCAAATTAAATTACAACGAGGTAAATTAATGTTTATAGATTCACATTGTCATTTAAATTTTCCAGAATTAGCAACCAATATTGAATATTACTTGAATGAAATGCAAAATAATAAAGTTAGTCATGCTTTATGTGTTGGAACTAGATTAGATAATTTAGACACTATTGTAGCATTAGCATCAAAGTATTCCCACATTTTTGCCTCTGTTGGCATTCATCCTGATGAAAAAATGGAAAATGTGAATTTAAGTGCCGATGATTTATTAAAATATACAAATAATCCTAAGGTTATTGCCATTGGAGAGACTGGGCTTGACTATTATCGTACTCAGGGTGAAGATATGTCATGGCAACAACAGCGGTTTATGTTGCACATTGAAGTAGCAAAAACAGTAAAGCTGCCATTAATTATTCATACGCGTGAGGCAATTGATGACACTATCGATATGCTGCAGGCAAATAATGCCATGAGTTGCGGGGCAGTAATGCATTGTTTTACAGAAAATTTACACCAAGCAAAGCGATGTTTAGACTTAGGTTTTTATATTTCAATTTCAGGAATTGTTACTTTTAAAAATGCAACTACAGTGCAAGAAATGGCGCAATATGTGCCGTTAGATCGGTTATTAATTGAAACTGATGCGCCTTTTTTAGCTCCAGTACCATTTCGTGGTAAGACTAATCATCCAGCTTTAGTTAAGCATACTGCACAATATTTGGCAGATTTAAAAAATATAAGTATTGATAGCATAGCTCAAGCCACAAGTGACAATTTTTTTAAATTATTTAAGCGTGCTACTAAATGTATTTAAGAGGGTGAGTAATGGTAGATATAATTACAATTGATGGACCAGCAAGTTCTGGCAAAGGTACAGTGGCTAAAATAATTGCGCAACAGTTAAAATTTAATTTTTTAGATTCCGGGTCAATTTATCGTGTAGTTGCATTAATAGCGCAACGGCATAATTTATGTGGTTTAAACGAAATTAGTGATCAAGATATTGTCACACTAATTAGTAGGATTAGAGCATGCCGTTTAAAATTTACTGCAACGGCAATAATGTTAAATGGAGAAGATGTTAGCAATTTAATTCGGCAGGAAACAATTGGTAATATAGCATCAATTATAAGTGGCAATCAATTAATTCGAACTGAATTATTGGAGTTACAACGACAGTTTGCTCGAGAACCTGGATTAGTAACTGATGGACGTGACATGGGCACAATTGTATTTCCGCAAGCGAAATTAAAGATATTTTTGCAAGCTAGTGCAACGATTAGAGCACAAAGAAGATTTGAGCAGTTGCAAATTTTAGGACAATCTGGTACAATAGGGGCTATTTTAAGTGATATTCAACAACGTGATAAACGCGATTCACAACGAAGCATAGCGCCGATGACGTTTGATGCAACATTTAAAGTATTAGATAATTCAAATATGACAATCAATGAAACTGTCACTAAAATTATTGATTGGTATAAAGAGTTATTGGCACAATAGGGTGTAATATGTAAATATTATAATTTTTAATTTTTTATTTTGAGTTTAATTAATATATGGAAAATTTTGCAAGTTTATTTGAGCAACAATCCGCATTGTTAGAAATGCGCGAAGGTGAAGTGGTTAAAGCCGAAGTGGTAAATATTGATAACAAATATGTTACTGTAAATGCTGGTTTAAAATCAGAATCTTTAATCGCTGTAACTGAATTTAAAGATGAACATGGAGTATTAGAGGTTAAAGTTGGTGATACTACATATGTTGCCATCGAAGCCATCGAAGATGGATACGGTGAAACCAGACTATCACGTGATAAAGCAAGAAGAATAGCAGCTTGGACTGAGTTAGAACAAGCATTAGAAGATCAAGTTATATTATCAGGTCCAATTTATGGCAGAGTAAAAGGTGGACTTGGAGTAATGTACAAAAATGTAAGATTATTTTTACCAGGTTCATTATTAGATGTAAGAACTGTGCGTGATTTTACTCCATATGAAGGTAAAGATGTTGAATTTAAAGTAATCAAAGTTGACAGAAGACGTAATAACATTGTTATTTCGCGTAAAGCTGTGCTAGTTGAAAAAACAGGTGAAGATAACAAAGCCGTTATTGAAAGAATGCAAGAAGGTAATGTTGTTAAAGGCGTTATTAAGAATATTACTGATTATGGTGCCTTTGTTGATCTTGGTGGAATTGATGGTTTATTATATATTACTGATTTATCATGGAAGAGAATTAAACATCCTTCTGAAGTGTTAACTGTAGGTCAAGAAATTGAAGCCAAAGTTTTAAAATTTGATCAAGAAAAACATAGAGTTTCATTAGGATTGAAACAATTATCTAATGATCCATGGGATGGAATTGTAGAACGTCATCCAATTGGAACAAGATTATTTGGTAAAGTTTCTAATTTAACTGATTACGGTGCTTTTGTTGAAATTGAAACTGGCATAGAAGGTTTAGTGCATGTGTCAGAAATGGATTGGACGAATAAAAATGTTAACCCGAATAAAGTAGTTAAGTTAGGCGATGAAGTTCAAGTTCAAATTCTTGAAATTGATGGCTCTAAACGTAGAATTAGTTTAGGTTTAAAACAGTGTCAACAAAATCCGTGGATTGAATTTGCAGATAAATACAAAAAAGGCGACCATTTTAAAGGTACGATTCGTTCTATAACTGACTTTGGTCTATTTGTTGGTTTAGATGGTGGTATCGATGGCTTAGTGCATGTTTCTGATATTTCTTGGAACTTAAGTGGTGATGCAGCAATTCGCAACTACAAAAAAGGTCAAGAAGTTGAAATTGTTATAATTGCTATTGATGTTGAAAAAGAAAGAATTGCTCTAGGTATTAAGCAATTAGATAATGATCCGTATGCTTTATTTGTTACCACCAATGACAAGGGCTCTATTGTTAAAGGAAAAGTTAAATCAGTAACAAGCGATGAAGCTGTTATTGAATTAGCTCCTGGCATTGATGCAGTATTACCAGCGAAAGAAGCGGCAAATAATAAAGTTGAAGATTTATCGCAACTAATTAAAGTAGATGAAGAGCTTGAAGTTTTAATTACTAATATTGATAAGAAAAACAGAGTAATTAACGTTTCAATTAAAGCTAAAGATGCTAAAGAAGAGGCTGAAGCAATTAAGAAAATGAGAAATGCTGAAAAAGCTTCTGGAACGACTAGTTTAGGTGCACTATTACAAGATAAATTTAATCAAGAATAGGATGTAACCGATGAAGCGTTCAAATATAGTTGATAAATTATCTGAACTATACCCGAAATTGAATAAAAAAGAAATTGATGGGGTAGTGCGTAGTTTGTTTAATGCCTTAGCTAGTGGAATTTGTAAAGGTGATCGAATTGAAATACGTGGGTTTGGCTGCTTTTCTTTAAAAGAACGTGCTGCTGGAATTATTAGAAATCCACGCGATGGAGTTTCAATAAAATCTGATAGTAGAAACGTTATTTATTTCAGAGCAGGCAAAGAACTTAAAAATCGAGTGAATAATTCAATTAAATAATTTTTTGAATTGTATTAAATTAAAATGGATCCTGCTGCAACAGAATCCATTTTTTATGCTTTAACCTGAATATTGCATAAATTAGTAAATTTCAAAAGTCGAAAAATTTTTGATAGTTTAAATTAGCCCTTACCGAGACTTCGTATCTAAAAGATAATGGTTATCATTATATTGTGGTTAGCCGTAGCCATAATTTATGTATGCCGGATACAGAATTAATAACCGTTAAACAAATTCCTGGCAATCAGTGTCAAGCCAAAAATAAAAATATACCATTTTTTTCTAATTAATGTCAAATTGCCCGGCGTAAAAATGTACCACTTTAGCATCAATTATTTTATCCTTTTACTGGAATAATTCCAGCCTTTATTTTTTGCTTTAATCTAACACTAATTAAGAGTTGGAACTTGCTTCCAACTTTTTATTATCTAAAATTATACCCATCTTTGGACATCTAAAAACAAAAACCCTTATGCCACAAGGCTTACAGCAATTTTCAAAAACACCTGGGTCACTGTAAATTATAATCAGGAATTGACCCATTTAGAGCAAAAATTATATTTAACCTATATTCCTGCGAATTATTACTTAACTTCACCACCCAAAATTATTTAGGTTCACCACCTATTAT
>JAPJMP010000173.1 GCA_026461645.1 Burkholderiales bacterium | reverse complement strand
GATTAGAAGAAAGATTACAGCAACAGCAAGATTTAATTATAGAAAAACTAGTTAAAACTTTTGCAAATAAAAATTATATCGATGCCTGCAAATTAACCAAAGAGTTGGCTTTTTATCAAAAATTAGCTGAAAGTGTTGACTCAGCTATTAGCAGTCTTGATGAATGAAAGAATAAAAAATGTCATTAATGCAAATATCCGAACCAAATTCTAATACTGAACCACATAAGAGAAATATTGCAATTGGTATTGATTTAGGTACAACTAATTCATTAGTAGCAACAATTAAGAGTGGCATGCCAGTGGTGCTTGAGGATAAGGCTAATAATGCGCTAATTCCATCAGTGGTAAACTATACTAAAAATGAAACAATAGTTGGTGTTGCTGCTGCAGCAAATAAAACTAATGATCCGGCAAATACAGTTTTTTCAATTAAACGCTTACTTGGTAAAAATAGTAGCGATATAGCTGCATCAGTAGCGCATCAGTATCCGTATAAAATTATTACGCAAAATAATACAATTGCAATCGCCACTAGCCAAGGAGATAAAAATCCTGTACAGATTTCAGCTGATATTTTGCATTATTTAAAACAAATAGCCGTGATGCGAACGGGGGAAGAAATTACTGGCGCAGTAATAACCGTCCCCGCATATTTTAATGATAGTCAACGCCAAGCAACTAAACAAGCGGCACTACTTGCCGGTATCAATGTATTACGGCTACTGAATGAACCAACAGCAGCAGCAATTGCTTATGGTTTGGATAGTAAAAATGAAGGAACATTTTTGATTTATGACTTAGGTGGTGGAACTTTAGATGTCTCGGTTCTTAATTTAAATAATGGAGTTTTTGAAGTTTTAGCTGTTAACGGTGACACTCATTTAGGTGGGGATGATTTTGATTATGTTATCTATCAATATTTACGAACACAAATTGCCCCAACTGAAGATTTTACGCAACAAAGTCAAGCGCAATTAATGCAGGTGGCTAAATTATTTAAAGAACAACTAAGTTTTGTATCTGAAATTAAGCACCAATTTATTATTGCTAATACTTCTTATACCTTGAGTTTGAATTATGCCAAGTTTTGCCAATTAACTGAGGAATTATTAACTAAAGCCTTGGTTCCAGTTAAAAAAGCTTTACGCGATGCAAAGCTTAAAGTGAGTGATATTGATGAAGTAGTGATGGTTGGTGGCGCCAGCAGAATGAAGCATATTCGTGAAGCTTTAGACAAATTATTTGCTAAGCCGGTTCTAATTAGTTTGGACCCTGATAAAGCTGTTGCTATCGGGGCGGCAATTCAAGCTGATATTTTAGTTGGTAACAGTAAAGAAGATTTATTATTATTAGATGTGACGCCTTTATCCTTAGGTATTGAAACTATGGGCGGCTTAACTGAGAAATTAATTCCGCGCAACTCAACCATCCCAATTACTAAAAGCCAAGAATTCACCACTTATCAAGATGGCCAAACGGCAATGAGTATTCATGTGGTGCAAGGGGAACGTGAGTTAGTTAATGATTGCCGTTCATTGGCTAAATTTAGTCTAAAAGGAATTCCACCAATGAAGGCTGGAGTGGCAAGAATTAAAATAACTTTTCAGATAGATGCGGATGGCATATTAGCGGTGACTGCACAAGAGCAAATCACAGGATGCAATAGCTCAATTGAAGTTAAACCAAGTTTTGGTTTGGCTTCGGAACAAATTAGTCAAATGTTACAAGAATCAATCTATTATGCGCAAGATGATATGTCTAAACGCATGTTACAAGAATTGATTGTTGAAGCCAATGGGATTATTGCAGCCACGCAAAAGGCATTGCAACAACATAAAGAGTTAATTAATTTAAGTGAGCACCAGGCTATATCTGCTGGCATAATAAATTTACAGCAAGCACTGCAGACTAATCTTGCAGGGCAGGAGCAAGGGGCAAAAATAAAACAATTAATTCAAGAGTTAAATAATAAAAGTCAAATTTTAGCCACTAAAATTATGGATAATGCAATTAAAGCTGGCTTAAGTGGAAAAAATATTTATCAGGAATAAAGGTTAAAATTATAATGATTGAAATTCCTGAAATTGACGCAAGTGTGGCACAAATATTGATTGTGGATATAATTGCAGATTCTTTTTTGGGCCAACTAAATAGTTATCAAAAAATAGCTGGTGGGTGGTTTAAACAAGTTTTATATAATATACCAGTAGTTATTGGTAAAAATGGAGCAACTGCAGACAAAGTTGAAGGCGATAATAAAACACCATTGGGAATATTTAAACTTGGTGCGTGTTTTGGTAAAGAAGCGTGTCCTGCATTTATTAAAGGGAAATATCATCAAATTACAAAAGTAGATAAATTTATTGATGATCCAAATTCAGAGCAATATAATAGTTGGGTAAGTACGGCAACAACTGCCAATAGTTATGAAACCATGCTGCGCAATGATGATTTATATGATTTAGGCTTAATTGTTGAGTATAATATGCATCCAGTAATTGCATCTAAGGGCAGCGCGATATTTATGCACATTTGGCGCAATCAATATACTGGCACCGAAGGCTGTATTGCCATGAATAAACAAAACTTACAATTGGTTTTAGCTAGTTTAAATCCGCATTCTAAACCACATCTTTGGCTCAGAATGCAAAAGCATTAAGCCTAAGAAGTATATGGCTCAAGTTCTTGTGTGGTTATTTGTTTGGTTTTATCAATAAAATTCATAATATAGTAACATAAATCCTGACAACCTTGGCCTGTAACTCCGGAAATAACAAACACTTGATCAAAATTTGTATTGGTGGCATGAGTTTTAAATTTAGTTACAAATTGCTCTACCTTATTTTGTACCTCAGTGCTGGCTACTAAATCAATTTTATTAATCACTAAATATCTTGGTTTATTATATAGTTCTTCATCATATTTTTTTAATTCTTGAGTGATGGCAACACTGCTAGCTACAACATCTTCAGTTTCATCTAAAGGAAAAATGTCCACAATATGCAGTAATATTTTAGTGCGCTGTAAGTGGCGTAAAAATTTAAAACCTAGGCCTACTCCATCTGATGCTCCCTCAATTAATCCAGGAATATCAGCAATAACAAAACTTTTCTGATTATCAATTCTAACTACTCCCAAATTTGGATGTAAGGTAGTAAATGGGTAATCAGCTACTTTGGGGGTTGCATTAGATACAGCACGAATAAAAGTTGATTTGCCAGCATTAGGTAAGCCAAGTAGGCCAACATCAGCTAACACTTTTAACTCTAAACGAATTGATTTACGTTCGCCTTTTTCTCCAGGAGTAGTTTGACGTGGAGCTCTATTGGTAGATGATTTAAAATGCAAATTGCCTAAACCACCTTTACCGCCTGCTGCAATAATCACTTGCTGTTGATGTTGGTTTAAATCAGCAATTATAGTATCTAATTCGGCGTCAATAACTATGGTGCCAACTGGCACATGTAACAAGACATCATCGCCACCTTTACCATTACAATCGCTTCCACGACCAATCTCACCATTGCGTGCAACATATTTCTTAACAAAACGGTAATCAACTAAAGTATTAATGTTTTCATCTGCAACCATTATAATACTGCCACCGCGTCCACCATCGCCACCATCAGGTCCACCGCGTTCAATAAATTTCTCACGGCGAAATGATGCAGAACCTTTTCCTCCATCCCCAGCTATAACTTCAATTCTAGCTTCGTCAATAAATTTCATTTTCTGCATCCTTTAATGATAAAAAAACCCTACAATGTTTTAGTAGGGTTTGTATTGTGAATAATAATTGATTATTCTTGTGGTGTAACACTTACGATATGACGATTAAATTGACCACCAACTGAGAATTCAACTAGACCATTAACTTTAGAAAAAAGTGTATGATCTTTACCCATGCCAACATTTGTTCCAGCATGAAATTTAGTTCCTCTTTGACGTACAATTATGCTTCCAGCAGGAATAAATTCACCACCGAAAACTTTAACGCCTAACATCTTTGGATTTGAGTCACGACCATTGCGCGAACTACCACCAGCCTTTTTCGTTGCCATTGTTTACTCCCTATTTATTTATCACATCAATTTGAATTTCAGTGTAATTCTGACGATGACCTTGATGTTTTTGGTAATGTTTACGTCTACGCATTTTGAAAATACGCACCTTTTTATGTCTACCAGTGTTTATTACAGATGCTGTTACAGAGGCACCAGCAACAACTGGATTTCCTATAACTACATTTGAACCATCAGCTATCATCAATACCTCTGAAAGAGTTACTGTGCCGCCAATGTCTGCTGGTATCTGTTCTATTTTTAATTTATCGCCAACAGCAACTTGATATTGTTTGCCGCCAGTTTTTATAACCGCATACATCGATTAGCTCCTAATTTAATTGTTAATTTATAATAAATATTTATGCTCAATAACATTGATTAAGAATATAAATAAAGTGGGTAATTATACTATATTTTTTTATTAATTGTCAATATCTTTGCCAAGCAACCAGCAATTCCCCGAAATTAATTTGGTTGCACCAAGAATTTCAATATTTAGCACTCTCAGCTTAGTTGCGTAAAACGCAATTTCTCTCTGGTTACAT
>JAPJMP010000172.1 GCA_026461645.1 Burkholderiales bacterium | reverse complement strand
TCAGGAAGTTTAATAATAGAGGGGGATAAATTGGTGTCTAACGTCAGTAAATCTTTAACAAATAATATCACGGAAAGCAAACCTGCTACTAGTGTTAGTAGATCAAAATCTGGTATGTAAATTTTTTAAAGGAATTAAAATGGAAAAAATTAAATTTATACTTTTGGGGTTATTACCTGCAATTGCTTTTGCAAGTGGTACAGACAATACATTTAGTGAAGTTTATAACACATTAAATCAATACTTAACTGGTTCATTGGGTAATGTAATCTTAATAGTTTGTTTACTTGGTGTGGTAATAGCATTAGCTGGATTTGCTCAAATGAAAGTCATGTTTCCAATTTTAGTAATTGCGATTATAGTACGTTTCGGTCCGACTATTATCTCCAATATGGCTGGCACAAGTGCAGAAATATCGACACATCAATCTGTAGAGGCTGCTATTGGGAATGGTTTAGGATTAACTATAATGCTTTTATTAGCTGGAGCAGTGGTTGCTCTTATTTTTAAAAATAATAAAATGGCGAAAAGGCTTAAAGCTCTTGAAAATTGCTAGTTTTTAGGTAAGGCAAATTTTATGAAATGCTATTATGCGCCACAATATATTAATAAAAATAATGTTTTATGGTGGGAAAAAGAAGAAGTGAGATTTGTCTTTGCACCATTTTTGCTTATTGGTATTTTTATGGGCTTTTTCTTTACAGGTTTTTTTGGTTCATTACTAGTTGGAGCATTGTTTATAAAAATTAGGAAAAATAAACCAGAAGGGTATATTAAACATATTCAATATTTCAATATTCCCACAAATCCTAAGCGTGATGGCTATATGTCGTTAGTATTTAGAGATAAGACGTTTCCTGATTCTGCCATAAGACATATTACAGGGTAATTAATATGCGAAAAATTGATTTTGATGAAAAAATAGCAAATTTAGAACGTGATAGTAAATGGCATAAAAAATTAAATATTATTTTTGCTGTCATCATTTTCATTTTAGTTGTACTAGATTGGGCAAGTTTTAATTATGAAAGATTGGTTATCGTGCCAGCGTCAAACCCAGAGTATTCATATTGGGTAAAGAATGGTGAGGCATCTAATGAATATCTAGAGTCTTTATCTCGTGACTTATTAAATTTATCGCTAAATGTGAGTCCTGAAACTGTGAAAAAGCAGTATGAAGCATTTTTAAAGTTTGTAACACCTAGCTTACGTAGCTATATTATTGATAATTTAAAAAAATCGGCTGAAAATATTATAGAAAATGATATTTCTCAGAGCTTTTATATTGATCAAATGAAGATAGTACCCTCTAAGCAGATTGTTTATGTATCTGGTTTTCTTAAAACCTATGTGAATAACCAACAAGTAACTAATGTGCAACAAATTTACAAAATTAAGTTTAAAGCAGAAGATTTAACTGTAAAGGTTGAACAATATAGGTTATTAGACCCACAGCATGATTCAGTTGAGCTAAAAGGAGTTGGCATATGATGATTCGGAAATTATTTTTTACGATATTATTTGTTGGGATACTAATAAATAGTGCGCTTGCTGAGCAAATATATCAAGCAAAGACTGGGCAAACAATACATGCGACAATTTCGACTAAAGAACTCACAAGGATACAGGTAAGTGGATTTCCAATTATTAAAGCATTTACGTCTGCACCAATTGTTATTAAAAAAGATTCTACAACTGGGCAATTATATATTTTGCCAGATGGTATTAAAGGTAGTTTTAATATTTTTATTGTTGATAAAAATGGTGATAATTTTAATCTAAATTTAGTGCCATCTAAAAATTATGCAGGTGATTCCATAGTAATTATTCCAGATGGAGCATCTGTTAAAAGAGCTAGGTTAGCACAAAGTATAAATAATAAGATGTCAAATAATACTTACTCCCGCAACGTTAATGAACTTATACAGGTTATGTATATGAATGCTGATACTAATACCGTAAGCGGATATGAAGTTATGGATATAAATCAAGCAGTGCCAATGTGGAAAAACATGACTACTAATCTTTTACGCCAATACTCAAATAATTTATTAGATGGATTTGTTTATTCAGTTATAAATGAGACTAATGAAAGGGTATTACTAGACGAGGCAAAATTCTATCATAAAGGAATTTTGGCTGTTGCTATTGAAAATCCAAGCCTTGATGTAGGTAATGCTACTAGAGTTTTTGTTATTCAAGAACATATAGGAGATTAGCATGGGTATGGAAAGATTTACTAAAGCTTATCAGGATAAGTCAAAACGCAAAAAATTACTGATTATCGTTTTGGTTGGAGTAATTGTGGGTGCATTTATGCTAAGTACACGCAGAGTTCCAACTGAAACTGTTATTGAAAAAACTAATAGAGAGATAAAAGAACGAACTCAAAAAAATGTTTTTGAAACAACAAAATTTAATGCGTCACAGGCTCAAAGTATTTATACCGGAGAGTTAGGCACTCAAAAAGATGTTTGGCTTGCTACTGGTCAAAAACAGTTAAATGAACAGAATTGTATAATTAACTGAAATGTGACCACCTAATTAACTACACTTGACCACTTAAATTTTACTCTAATTACGGCCATAAAATCAAATCTATTTTCCCTTA
>JAPJMP010000171.1 GCA_026461645.1 Burkholderiales bacterium | reverse complement strand
TTTATGATTTTTAAAAAATTAAAATTATTATTATTAGTAATAATGACTAGTTCGGTTATGGCAGTAGATGCAACTAATGCTAATGGTGATAATGATCAAACTGAGGCAGTTGCTGTTAACGCTAATTCACACGATGTAATCGGTGATATGTTAATGCAGTCAATAAATTTAATTGGTATTCCGTATAAATGGGGTGGCAATACTCCACAACAAGGAATGGACTGTAGTGGCTTTATCCGTTATGTGTTCAAAAAATCTTTAGGAATTACTTTACCACGAACTGCTGCGGAAATGGCGCGGGTGGGTAAAAGAGTTGAATTAAATGATTTGGAACCTGGAGACTTAATATTTTTTAATACTAGGCGTGGTTCTAATACGCATATTGGTATGTATATTGGAAATAATAAATTTATTCAATCTCCTAGAACAGGTGAGACCATTCAGGTGACCGAGTTAACTAGTTCATGGCGTTCCAAAATAAATGGGGTTAAACGCATCATTCAAGAAAACTTAGATGATAGTGGCAATACCACCATTGAATCATACCAGGATATTGTTGATGAAGGCTTGCCCGTTAGATCTGGGTATTATGTTAAACGTAAAGTTAAGCATAAAAAAGTAATGACTAGTTCTAGTCGTAAATCTGCTATGAAGAAATCAACTAGAACTAAAAAATCGACTACAACTAAGATACGTGGTAAAAAGAAAATAAGGTAATGTTAGCACATAATAAAGATCAAACCAAATGGTATGATGCAGATGGAAAAATTATTTCTTGTCAAGAAAAAATAAAAGTAATGCAACAAAATTTAATTGAATTAAAGCAAATTGCACAAGATGCATTTGAGGATGGGGTGTTAATGGGAATTGATGAACAGCAACTGCGCCACCAATTTGTGCAAATAATGCAACAATTATCTAATCCTTTTTCAACTAAGAACAAGGATGTCTAATGTTTAGTCGATTTGATATTTTTGTTGGGTTAAGATATTTAAAAGCCAAACAAAAGAAAAGTTTTGTGTCCTTTATTTCATTAGTCTCAATTTTAGGAATTGCTCTAGGGGTTGCAGCACTTATTACGGTTTTATCGGTTATGAATGGCTTTCAGCATGAAATTAGAAGTAAAATAATTGGTGTAACAGCGCATATGCAATTAATGGATGCTAATGGTGTTTTACATAATTGGTCGCAAATTGCACATATGGCACAAAAATCCAATCCACATGTTTTAAATTATGCGCCATATGTTGATGGTCAGGCTTTAGTCTCCTTTGATAGTAATGTTAGTGGTGTATTAATTCGTGGAATTGAACCACAATATGAAAATGGTGTTGATAATATAGCTCAAGCTATGGTTAAAGGGCAGGAAAACTCATTAGTTCCTGGTAAATTTAATGCCATCATTGGCAAAGATTTAGCCAATCAATTGGGGGTTGAGGTTGGGCAGAAAATAACCTTAATTACACCGGATGGGCAAATTACTCCAGCAGGAATGATTCCGCGCCTAAAGCAATTTACTGTCAGTGGAATTTTTAATGTCCATATGAATGAATATGACAGTTCGTTGATTTTAATTAATTTAAAAGATGCACAACTTTTATTTCGCACCGGCGATGGAGTTAGCGGAGTTAGATTAAAGGTTGATGATGTAATGCAAACGCAAAATATTAAATATCAATTAGAAGATTTTTTACCTGAGAATATAATAATTACAGATTGGATAGAACAACATCAAAATTATTTTGCTGCTGTAGCATTAGAAAAGAAAATGATGTTTGTAATCTTATCTTTAATTATAGCTGTTGCTGCTTTTAATCTTGTAGCTACATTAGTTATGACGGTTAATGATAAAAAATCGGATATTGCAATTTTACGAACTATGGGTGCAAGTAAAGCAAATATTATGCATATTTTTATGATTCAAGGTGGATTATCTGGAATAATTGGGACAGTTTGTGGTACAGTCATGGGACTAATTTTAGCTAGTAATATTGGCAAGATAGTGCACTTTATTGAGATAATAACCGGAACTAAGTTAGTTAATAGTGATGTTTATTTAATCGATTATTTACCCTCACAAATAATTCCTAGTGATGTAATTACCATCTTTACTATTTCAATTTTACTTAGTATTTTAGCCACCATTTATCCAAGTTTTAGTGCCTCGCGCACTGACCCAGTAGAAGCTTTACGTTATGAATAGTACACTCAATTCTCCTTTTATTTTACAATGTCAGCAACTGACTAAAGTTTTTCAGCAAGGTGACAATAAAATTGTTATTTTAAACAATCTTAATCTTAATGTTAAGGCTGGTGAAACTGTTAGTATTATGGGTAGCTCCGGTAGTGGTAAAAGCACTTTATTGCATTTGTTAGCAGGGCTTGATAAAGCAAGTAGCGGTAATATTATTTTTAATAATCAAAATTTAACTGGTTTAGAAGATAGTAAAATTTGTCAAATACGTAATCAAAAATTAGGTTTTATTTATCAGTTTCATCATTTATTACCTGAATTCACGGCGCTTGAAAATATTTTAATGCCAATAATTATTCAAACTAAGGTAAGTAAAGAAAAGAAGGCGTATGCACTAGATATTTTAGCAAAAATGGGCTTAAGTAACAGGGTTAATCATTTTCCTGGTCAGTTATCTGGCGGCGAACGCCAAAGAGTTGCCATTGCAAGAGCGGTAATTAATAATCCATTATTAATCTTTGCTGATGAACCAACCGGCAATTTGGATAATACAACTAGTAATCAAGTGTTGGATATTTTCTTGGGGTTGCAACAAGAATTACGTACCAGCTTAGTAATTGTAACGCATGATAATCAAGTTGCTGAAAAGACTAATACGCAATATCGTTTGTTAAATGGTGTATTGCAAGCAAAAATCTAGAAAAAACTATATCTATTTTGCCAAAGCTTTAGATTCTGTTGCATCTGGTGTCGAATTATTAGGCACAGTTTGTTCACTATCAATTAAATTGTCAATATCAACTGCATCGCTTTCTTTAGTGGCAGGAGGCTGTGGTGGTAACTCATTATGAGCTTGCAAATAGGTATAGCGTAATGTGGCATATGGATCAATTGAAGTTGCTAGCAGTTGATCAAAATCAAGAAATTTTGCTCTTTTGTCAAGTAAATTAGTAACATTTAAGCCAATTGACACATAAACATAATTATCCGGAATTAACCACCAAGTTGGATTAAATACGTTATCGGGAATATTACCTATAGCATCACGTACGGTTGATGGTCCAAGAAATGGGATTATAAAATAACTACTATGTTTCCATCCATATACTTGTAGAGTGCGGCCAAAAGTATTTTTATTTTGCATCAAGCCTAAATTTGATGAGATATCAATTAAACCGGCTAAACCAAAAGTTGAATTAATGGCAATTCGCATAAAATTTTTCATACTATCCATGCCATTGAATTGTAAGATATCATTAGCTAAAGTAACAAAATCACGAAGATTATTAAAGAAATTCTGAGCCACAGAACGAATTGGTTCTGGTACATAATTTACATATGCTACTGCAGCTGGGCGTACAACTGTTCGATCAATTGCTGCATTTACACTATACACATGACGGTTATAATTTTCATATGGATCAATTTGGTAGTAATTTATGCTTGCAGATTCATAAATGGCATAACTGTGTGAGCAAACAATAATTAAGCTGCAAGTATACAAAAATTTGAGAAATATTTTATAGGTCATTTCATTTAGTTTCAGTTGTTGATAAGTCGATACTATATAACTGACAAAATTTACTTACCTCAGTTGATGCTGCATAATAGGACAAATTACACGCTCTTTGTTTGGCTAGAGATTTTAAATTTATCAAAAGCGCTAAACCTGCTGAATCAATGCTCTTTATCTGTGCTAAATTTATCGCCACCGTAGTATTTGGGAGAATAAATTTTTTACTATAATCAATATACAATTGATTAACATTGCTAATTAGTAATTTTTCTTGAATTTGCATCTATTGTTTATCTAAAATAGGTTATGATACATCTTTATTATTTGCTTTTAAACTTGTAACT